>JAXDNZ010000269.1:0-2969 GCA_034669185.1 Hyphomicrobiales bacterium | reverse complement strand
GATCTCTCACAGGCCCCACCCGGCTCCTCACTGCGTGAGGAGCCACCCTCCCCCTGCGGGGGAGGGATTAGGCCGGCGTGAGCACGACACGGCCGACGATCTTGCCGGCGCGCAAATCGTTCAGCGTCTCATTCACGTCTTCGAGCGGACGGGTGCGAATCGGCACGCTCGGCATGCCGCTGCGTTTCACGAGGTCGAGCAGTTCCGCCATGTCGGTCTGGCTGCCGACGTACGATCCGCGCAGCGTCATGGCGCGCAGCGGCAAATAGGGTGTCGGGACGGTGATGTCGCCGCCATAGAGTCCGACCACCACGATCGTGCCGCCCTTGATGGTGCTGTTCACCGCGAGATTGACCGTCGCGCCGGAGCCGACGAAATCGACGGTCGCCCAGGCGCCGCCGCCGGTTGCTTTCTGAATCTGCGCGACCGCATCCGCGGCTCCGCCATCGACGGCTTTCGTCGCGCCGGCCTTGAGCGCGGCGTCGCGCTTTCCCGCATCGATGTCGACGATGACGATCTCCTTGGCGCCCATTTTCTTGGCGAGCGTCACGCCCATCAGGCCGACACCGCCGGCGCCGATGATCACGACCGCCTCGTCCTTCAGCGTGCTCTCGACCTTCTTCAGCGCGCTGTAGGCGGTGACGCCGGAGCACGCGAGCGGCGCGGCCTGTTCGGGCTTGAGGTTACCGATGTCGAACAGGTGACGCGGATGCGGGGTCAGCATGTGCGTTGCATAACCGCCCTGGGAGAACACGCCGACATTCTGCGGCTTGAGACAGAGGTTCTCGTCGCCGCGCCGGCAGACCTTGCATTCGCCGCAGCCCATCCACGGATTGACCAGACGCACGTCTCCCGTTTTGACGCCCTTCGCGTCCGGACCGAATGCGACGACCTCGCCGACGTTCTCGTGCCCCATGGTCAGCGGCAGCTTGATGCCGCGGTCGGCGAGCATCATCCGCTTGCCGCCGCCGATCTCGTAATAGCCGTCCCAGATGTGCAGGTCGGAGTGGCAGACGCCGGCCGCGAGCATCTTCAGCAGCACCTGCGTACCCGTCGGCTTCGGTGTTTCGGCCTCGTTCATCTGCAGCGGTGCGCCGCATTGGCAGACCTGAAAACTACGCATTTTCATCGTTGGTGCCCTCCCGGCACTTTTTGTCATTCCGGGGCGCCGCGCAGCGGCGAGCCCGGAATCCATAGCCGCTGCTCTATGCAATAGGCACTCCCGGCGGGTGACTTCAAGAGTGATGGTTTTGGATTCCGGGCTCGCGCCTTTGGCGCGCCCCGGAATGACAACTCACCACCACATCGCGGCGCCGTGGTCGGATTTCACTTCGCGGTCGTCGGTGACCGAGGTGCGGTCGAGCGAGCGGTCGAGCGCGGCGAGCACGCGCCGCTTGGCGAAATCGTAAGAGGCGGACTGGCGGTCACGCGGCCGCGGCAGGTCGATCTCGATCTCGGCCGATAGCCGGCCGGGGTGCGGGCGCATCACCACCACGCGGTCGGCGAGCACGATCGCCTCGTCGACATCGTGCGTCACCACGACCAGCGTCGGCTTGGCGTCGGCCCACAGATCGAGCAGGTGATCCTGCAGGTCGATGCGCGTGAAAGCATCGAGCGCCGAGAACGGCTCGTCGAGCAGCAGCACTTGCGGACGCATGATCAGCGCGCGCGCCAGTGCGACGCGCTGCGCCTGCCCGCCGGAGAGCTCGCGCGGCCAGACATTCGCCTTGTCGGCGAGGCCGACGCGATCGAGCTGGCGCGCGACGCGCTCGGCGCGTTCGGTCCGCGGCCGGTCGGCCAGCCCGAAGCCGACATTGCCGGCGACGGTGAGCCAGGGGAGGAGCCGCGGCTCCTGGAACACGATGCCGATCTTCTCATGCGGCGACGTGACCGCGCCGCCGTCGAGCGCGACATGTCCCTGGGTCGGATTGTCGAGGCCCGAGACGAGACGCAGCAGCGTGGACTTGCCGCAGCCCGAGCCGCCGACCACCGCGACGATTTCGCCCGGCCGGACGTTGAGCGAGACGCCGTCGAGTGCGCGCACCGCATTGCTGTAGGTCTTGCCCACGCGGGCGATGGTCAACATTATTGCTGTCCGCCGTAACGGTCTTCCCAGCGCAGGAACGGCGCCGCCGCCGCGCCGAGAAGCCAGTCGGTGGTCTTGCCGATGACGGCGAACACCACGATCGCGGCGACGATCTGCGCCGGTTTGCCGAGCTGCTGCCCATCGACCAGCAGGTATCCGAGCCCCTCGGAGGCGCCGAGCAGCTCGGCCGCGACCACGAACATCCAGCCCAGACCCAAGCCCGAGCGCAATGCGATCACGTAGGCGGGCAGCACCGCGGGCAACAGGATGCGCCGTACCATCGCGGCGCCGGAGAGGCGGAAGATGCGGCCGACCTCGACGATCTTGCGGTCGACCGACAGCACCGCGCCCATCACGCCGAGATAGACCGGGAAGAAAACGCCCACCGCGATCAGCGTGATCTTGGAGGACTCGAAAATGCCGAGCCACAGGATGAACAACGGGACCCAGGCGATGGACGGGATCGCGCGCAGCGCCTGCAGGCTCGGATCGAGCAGCCGGCGCAGCAGCGCCGAATAGCCCGTGATGGCGCCGAGCAGCGTGCCGGCCACGACGCCGAACGCGAAACCGGCCGCGACGCGCCCGACCGTCACCAGGATGTGGCGCTGCAGCTCTCCCGCCGCGGCCAGTTCGACCAGCGTTGCCCAGATGCGCGACGGTGGCGGCACCAGGCGGCCGTCGGACACGCCCATGCGCACCGCGATCTCCCACGCGATCGCGAGGCCGACGGGCAGCGCCAGACCAAGCGTCGGCCGCGCGTAACGTGCAAGCGTACGCTCCGCGCGTGGGCGAACAGCGGCTCCGGCGATGCTCATGGAGAAAAGAGACATGGGGCGACGGTGAATTGCAACTTGGATGTCGTAAGCCGTTCGTGCCGCAGGCG
>JAXDNZ010000268.1:0-9841 GCA_034669185.1 Hyphomicrobiales bacterium | reverse complement strand
CGCAAATGGCCGACAAAGCCGTTGGCGGCGCGGAACAGCTCGCGACTCATGCCGGAATTGCTGACGAACGAGCCCATCAGCAGAAACATCGGAATGACGCCGAAGGTGTAGTCGGTCACCGTGCGCATCGAGGTCTGGCCGACCAGCTTCAGCGCGGGCGTGGCGCCGACGAGATAGGAGAAGCCGGAGACGCCGACGAGGCCCATGGCCATGCCGACCGGCACGCGCAGCAGCATCAGGGCGAACAGGGAAACGAAGCCGATTACGGCGACGGCATCGGTGCTCATCGCCTACTCGACCGGCTTGATGCGGTAGCCGCCTTCCATCTCCTCCGGATGGAAGATCAGACGGTAGGTTCGGATCCCGATCAGCAGAACCGCCGATACGTCGCCAAGCCAGGCGACGAGGAAGAACGGCCAGGTCGGCAGGCGCAGGTCGAAGGTGAGGACGTTATCGTTGTAGGTCGACACGACCTTGTCGAACAGCGTGTAGGTCTGCACCGTCACGACGAACAGCAGAACCAGCGTCGCGAACACGTCGATCCAGCGCTGATAGCGCTCGCTCACATTCGCCCAGACCAGATCGACCGTGATGTGCGCGCCGCGATATGATGTCGCCGCGATGCCCCAGAAGATCAGGATGCCGAGCAGCAGGCGGCCAAAGTCGTACGCATCCGGAATCTGGATCGAAAAAAAGTAGCGCAGCAGCACCGAGATGAAGATGTCGGCGGCCACGATGCCGACGAAGATGGCCGCGACCAGCTCGATGCCGTCGATGAAACGGTCCATCGGGCCGCGCTTGCGCGGGCCGGGCGCGTCAGTCACGAGAGCGGCTTCGGCTGCGGTCATGGCGCGATGTTATCAGGCGGATGCGCCAAGCAAGACGGCGGCGAGATGACCCGCCGCCGCTGTAATCGCGCGTTGAGACCGCATCAATAGGCCGAATTGTACTTGGCGAGCGTCGCCCTCAAGTCCTTGATGATGGCGTCCGGATCGCCGCCGGACTTCTTCACGCCATCGGCCCAGCTTTTCTCGAGCGGCTCGGCGGCCTTTTTCCACTCGGCGAGCTGCTCGTTGGTGAGCGTGTAGACGTCGTGACCTTCGTCCTTGAGCTTCTTGATGCCGGCGTGCTCGAAGTCGGCCCAGGGGCTGGCGACCCTGCCGGCCCACTCGTTGGTACAGTGATCGTCGATCACTTTTTTCTGCGATGCCGACATCTGTTCGTACTTCGCCTTGTTGAACGCGAATGCGAAGGTGGTGACGTAGAGCGGCACCTCCATGTGATACTTGGTGACCTTGTCGATGCCGAACAGCGGCACCGATCCCCACGGGAAGGTCACGGCGTCGGCGACGCCCTTGTCAAGGATGTCGCGGACTTCCGGCGCCGACGACTGGACGTTGGTGCCGCCGAGCTGCGTCACCCAAGTCGCCATGGTGGCGTGCGCGGGGCGGATCTTCATGCCCTTGATGTCGCCGGGCACCATGATCTTCTTCGCCCGGGAATGGAACGAGCCGGGATCGTGCACGAAGGCGAGACAGAACTTGACGTCCTTCATCTCCTTCTCGGCGTACTTGCGGTACCAGTCGTCGAGCGCCTGCGAGCCGGCCTTGGCATTGGAGATCAGGAACGGCAGCTCTCCGGCGCCGATGATCGGGAAACGGCCGGGTTGATAACCCGGATTGACGTAGGTCAGGTCGGCGATGCCGTCGCGCGCCATGTCGTAGTGATCGAACGCCTTGCCGAGCTGCTGCGACGGATAGACCTTGTATTTGATCGTGCCGTTCGAGGCCTTTTCGACGGATGCGCCCCAGTCCTCCAGCGCCTTCTGCAGCGGGTGTGACGGCGGCACCCAATGCGCGAGGCGCAGCTCGAACGTCTTGTCCTGAGCCGACGCGGCGCCGACACTGAGAGCCATAAGCGCGCTGAGCGCGACGGTTTTCGCTCGCATGAAAAGTCCTCCCTCGGCATTCGCCTGATTGTTGCGGTTGGCCGCACACTAGCCAGCCGCGCCACGCCCGACAACCGGGCTGGCCGGCCCCGGATTCGTTCCAGAATGTCGCAGGCGCGCCGCGACTTAAACCTGTTCGAGCTTCGCCAGCACCTCGGCCGGGATCGGTTGCGACTTGATCTTGCTCGCATCAGCCGGATCGCGGCCGACCCAGACGCGGGTCTCGAACGCCTCGACGGCCAATGCGCCGGCTTTCTTCAGACGATGCGTGATGTTGAAGCTCGAGCGCTTCGCATCCGTCATCGTGGTCTCGATCGTCACGTCATCGCCAAAACGGCATGGAACGAGAAAGCGCGCGCGCGTGTCGACCATCGGATAGCCGGCGAATTTGTAGGTCTCGAACATCTGGTATTTGGAGAGACCCGTCGCCGCCGAAAACATCGCGGTGGTCGATGCGTCGAACATCTCGAAATAGCGCGGGTAGAAAACGATCCCTGCCGGATCGCATTCGCCCCACTGGATGCGCCGCGCCACGGTGTTGGTGATGAAGGGCATCTATTTCGGCGCCATCCGCAGGGCTCCGTCGAGACGGACGACCTCGCCGTTGAGATAGCGGTTCTCGATCATCTGGCGCGCGAGGAACGCGTATTCCTCCGGCTTGCCGAGCAGTTGCGGGAACGGCACCGCCGCGGCGAGACTGCCCCGCACCTCTTCGGAGAGCCCCATCAGCATGGGTGTGAGGAAGATTCCGGGCGCGATGGCGCAGACACGGATGCCGAACTGCGCAAGCTCGCGCGCAGCCGGCAGGGTGAGTGCGACGATGCCGCCCTTGGACGATGAATAGGCCGCCTGGCCGATCTGGCCGTCATAGGCCGCGACCGATGCCGTGTTGATTGCGATGCCGCGCTCACCCGCCTCGAGCGGAGCGGCCTTGCTCAGGTCGGCGGCGAACAGCCGCAACGTATTGAAAGAGCCGATCAAGTTGATCTTGATGACCTGCTCGTAGTTGGCGAGCGGCATCGGCCCCTCGCGTCCGACGATGCGGCCGGCTTTGCCGATGCCGGCGCAATTGACCAGGATGCGCGCCACGCCGTTCTTGGCGTTGGCTTCCTTGATCGCGGCTTCGGCGCTCGCCGAATCCGACACATCGCATTTGATCGCAATGCCCCCGATCGTCTTCGCGTGCGCATTCGCCGCATCCATGTTGACGTCGAGCAGCGCGACCTTCGCGCCCTGCCCGGCCAGCATCGTGGCGGTCGCGGCGCCGAGGCCGGAGCCGCCGCCAGTGACAATCGCGGCGTGTCCCTTGATGTCCATGTCAGTGCTTCCCTTTGCTTTCCGTATTCTCGATCAGCAGCGCGATGCCCTGGCCGCCACCGATGCAGGCAGAGGCGATGCCGTAGCGCAAACCGGCGCGTTTGAGTTCACGCGCGACCGTAACGGAGAGGCGCACGCCGGTGGCGCCGAGCGGATGGCCGATCGCGATCGCACCGCCATTGACGTTGAGCTTGTCCTCATCGAGCGAGAGCGCCCGCGCACACGCCATCACTTGCGCTCCGAACGCCTCGTTGATCTCGAAACGGTCGATGTCGGAGAGCTTTAGTCCCGCCTTGTCGACCACGGCCTGGATCGCCGGCACCGGTCCGATACCCATGATCTCCGGCGGCACGCCGACCGAGACACCGGCGACAAGGCGGCCGAGCGGCGCCTTGCCGTGCTTCTCGACGTAACCGCCGGAGGCCGCGAGCGCGGCCGCGGCGCCATCGACGATCGCCGAGGAATTGCCTCCGGTCTGCACGCCGCCGAAGGCGGGACGGATTTTCGCCAACTGCTCGGTCGTCGATGACCGGATGTGCGTGTCGCGGTCCACGGACTTCGTGTCGCGCGGGAGCGCGATGCTTCGCGCCTCGTAACCGTCAAGCGCCAACGTCTCGCTCGTTACGGCGGCGATCTCGCCCCCGAGGAAGCCGGACTCCTGCGCGGCGACCGCACGCGTGAAGCTGCGCGCCGCATAGGCGTCTACTTCGGCCCGCGTGATCTGGTACTGCCGCGCCAGGTTCTCCGCGGTACCGCCCATCGTGGTCTTCGCCGCGGGATCGCCGAGCGCCTCCCACAGGAAGTCCTTGAACTCGACCTGACCCATACGGAAGCCGCCGCGATGCGTATAGGCAACGATTGGGTTACGGCTCATCGACTCGGTGCCGACGCAGAGCGCCAGATCGACGCCCTTGTGGCTGATCGCATCTGCCGCCTGCATCAGCACCTCGATTCCGGTGCCGCACACGCGCTGCACCATGTGGGCCGGCGTCTCCAGCGGCACGCCGGAATAGAGCCCGATATGGCGCGGCGTGAGATACGTATCGAAGCTCGCCTGCGCCATGCTGCCGGTGATCACCGTGCCGACGTCGGATGGTGCAGCGCCCGAGCGGGCAAAAACCTCGCGTGCCGCCTTGATCCCGAGATCGATCGGCGAGACCTGCGCGAATGCCCCGTTGTAGTCGGCGAACGGCGTGCGCACGCCGTCGAGCAGCCAGGCATCTTCCCAAGCGGCGGCTAGAGCACCCATCACCCAAACCTTTCCTCGACCACGATCACGCGCGCAGACGGAACCTTGGCATAAAGCTCGTCGACCATCGAGGCGCGGTGACGCAGCACCGTGCGCTGATTAATTGAGCCCTTGTCGGTCGCCTCGCCGACATCGAGCGACGGCGGTGCGTCGAGCAAGATCGCGCGTGCGACGCGGTTGGACGAGCCGGTGCTCTGTCTGGCGAGGGTGCCGAGCAAAACGCGGAATTCGCGGCGCACGCGCTCGTGCGCGACGATGTCCGCAGGCGTCACGTCCTTGGCGAGACCCGGGAGGAGTGCTCGGCAGGCATCAAGATCGGGAAAGATCAGCGCCGCGACGGCGTCGCGGTCCGCCCCCGCGATCACCACATCCCTAACGTAGGGCGCAAAGTGCGAAATTAACGCCGCGCGCAGCGGCCCGACGCTCACCCATGTGCCGGTCGCAAGCTTGAAGTCCTCGGCGAGGCGGCCTTCGAACAGCAGGCCCTTTTCCGGATGCGCCGCGTCCTCGAAACGCAGCGCGTCGCCGAGCCGGAAATAACCCTCCTCGTCGAACGCCGCAGCCGTGAGTTCCGGCTCGCGCCAGTAGCCCGGCGTGATGTTCGGGCCCTTCAACCGCACCTCGTATTTGCCCTCGCACGGCACGAGTTTCACGGCGAGGCCCGGCGGCGGCAGGCCCACGTTGGCGGCATTCCCGGTGTCCCACATGCGGCCAAATGCATATGGCGCGGTCTCGGTCGAGCCGAGGCCGGTCAGGAACAGGACATCCTCGCCACAGGTGCGGTGCGCCAGCTCCTTCCATTCGTCGAAGACATGCTGCGCAAGGCCCGCACCCGCAAACCACAGCACCTTCAGGCGCGAGAAGAATTTCTCGCGCAGCGCCGCGTCGGCGCGGAAGAACGGCAGCAGCGCCTCATAGCCCTTCGGCACCGTGAAGTACCAGGTCGGCGCGACCTCGCGCAGGTTGCGGACGGTCGCCTCGATCGCACCGGGCAGCGGCTTGCCTTCGTCGATATACATCGTGCCGCCGTTGTGCAGCACAAGGCCGACATCGTGATTGCCGCCGGCCGTGTGGTGCCATGGCGCCCAGTCGACGATCACGGGCGGCTCGTCCACGAAGAACTGCAGTGCGGACGCGACCATCGCCTGGTTCGAGCACCACATCCGCTGCGTGTTGATCACGCCCTTCGGCATCCCGGTCGAGCCGGAGGTGAACAGGATCTTCGCGATGGCGTCGGGGCCGACCGTGCGGTGCGCCGCATCGGCGGCCGCCGGATCGGCTTCAAGTTCACAGAACAGTTTCGCACCACGAACTGGATTGCGCGTGACCACGACGTCGACATCGCCCGGCACGACAGCGCCGATCGCGCGCGCAAATTGGCTGCCGTCCGCGGCGAATACCAGGCCGGGCGTCAACAGATTGAAGATGTGACGCAGCTTGCCGAAATCCGACGAGATCAGCGAATAGGCCGGCGAGATCGGCGCATACGGGATGCCGACATAGTTTGCGGCCAAACCCAAGATGGCATGTTCGAGATCGTTGCCCGACAGGATCGCGACCGGCCGCTCCGGCGACAGGTCATGCGTCAACAGCACCGCGCCGATGCGGCGCACGCGCGCGAGCGCCTGCGCATAGGTGACCTTGCGCCAGTTGCCGTCCGCGTCGCGGTCGGCCATGAACACGCGGTCGGGAGCGACGGTCGCCCAATGCACGAGCCGCTCGGTGAGCTTGTCGGGATAGTCCGGCAGCGCATGCGGCGAACGCAGATGGATCGCCCCGTCGGCGCGCCGCTCGACGATCACCTCCGGCGCGGACAGGCGCACCGGCCGTACGCGGCGCGCTTCGTTGCGGACTGACTGCGCAGCGACCATTGCGTTCTCGCGTCGCTACAACGGCTTCCGCTCATGCCCGCGAAAGCGGGCATCCAGTACTTTGCAAAGAACTGGGTCCCCGCTTTCGCGGGGACGAGCGGCATTTGAATTCGTCGACTTCGACTGCATCTTCGCTACTTTCGCGTCACCTTCGCGCCGCGCTTCTCGAGAAAGTCCCCGATACGCTTCTTCGCCTCGTCGCTGCCTTGCGCGATCGCGGCGGTGAGCGACTCCATCACGTAGCCACTTGCGCGGTCCTGCTCGGCGATGCGCGGGAGCACGTTCAGGACAGCGAAATTCGTGGTCGGCGAATTGGTCGCGATGCGGCGCGCGATCTCGATTCCCTTGGCGAGCCCCTCGCCCGGCTCGACCAGATAGTGCGAGAGGCCGATCGCCTGCCCTTCCTCGGCACCATAGGTGCGGCCGGTGAGCATCAGATCCATCATGCGCGCCGTGCCGATCAGGCGCGGCAGGCGCACCGAGCCGCCCCCTCCGACGAAGATACCGCGCGAGCCCTCCGGCAGCGCGTAGTACGCCGAGCGCTCGGCGACGCGGATATGGGTCGCGGCCGCGAGCTCCAAACCCCCGCCGACCACCGCGCCGTGCATCACGGTGACGACCGGCACGCGGCCGAATTCTATTCTGTCGAAGATGCGGTGCCAAACGCGTGAATGCGCGATGCCGTCTTCGGTGCTGAGCACTTTGAGCTCGGAGAGGTCGAGGCCGGCGGAGAAATGCCGCCCTTCAGCGTTCAGCACCACGGCCTTCACGCCGGCTGGCAAGGTTTCGAAGAAGGTCTCCAGGCCGGCCACGGTCGCGTCATTGAGCGCGTTGCGCTTCTCCGGCCGCGCCAGCGTCAGGATCGCGACCGTGCCGCGCCGCTCGACCTTGAGCGATTTCGGCAATCCCGGCGCGCCCCGCTTCGCCATGTTTCCGGTCCGCATGTTGCAGATTGTTGGCTTGTTGATCACATCCCGGCGAAAGCCGGTCAAGCCGCGCTAGAGCACCTCGTACACGTCGAGCCGCACCGCGTTCTTCTCACGCGCGCCGCGCGCAAGCCCAAGGATACGGTTGAGCCAGTCAGCCGAGGGATGCGCGGTCTCGAAGCGCATCACGGTACGAAAATAATAGAGCGAGGCATCGACATCCTCGCCCTGCGCAAGCCGCGCCAGCACTTCGGGCGAACCATGGCGCATGCCCTTGCTGTCCACTTGGATCAGCGCGCCGGAATCGCTCTCAAGCGTGTAGCGCGCGTGAATATCGAGTGCGCCGTCCTTCGCCATGATTTGCATATCGGTGCCGCCCGGCAGGATGCGCCCGTTGAGCTTCGCGCCGGTGACCGTCCCGCCGAGCAGATTGACGACGCGACGGTGGCCGAACGGAGCGGGGCCGAGGTCGAGGATGTCCGCTACTTCGCAGCGCACGCGAAAGATCGGGTCGCGTGAGACCAAGTCCGTCATGTTCCCGTCCCCGCGCCGGCCAATGTTGTAAGGTCTCCCGCCGTCGAGTAGGACATGGCCAAGGGCGAAACAACAGGCAAAAGACAGTGTTTCCGGGAGGAATGACATGCGCAAGATCGTGCTGGCGCTTTCCCTTGTGCTCGCCATCAGCGGCGCGAACGCGCAGCCGCTCGGGCTTGGAACCAGCCCGCAGGGCACGCTGACTTATGCGCTCGGCGCCTCGGTCGCGAAAGTGCTCGGCGACAAGGGCAGCATCCAGTCGCGCGTGCAGCCCTCGAGCGGCACCGGCACCATGATCCCGCTGGTCGATTCCGGCGAGATCGACGTCGGCTTCGCCAATACGCTGGAACTGTGGGACGCCTTCCACGGCAAAGGCACGTTCGATCAGCGGCCGAACCCGAATTTGCGCACGCTGGCGGTGATCTTCCCGATCAAGGTCGGGCTGTTCGTGCGCGCGGATTCGCCGATCAAGTCGATCAAGGACATGAAGGGCAAGACCGTCTCCTACGGCTACACCAGCCAGGAGATCATCAAGCTCACCGTCGACGCGATGCTGGCGACCGAAGGCCTCACTGCGGCGGACCTGAAGACCGTGATGGTGCCGAATCTCGGACGCGGCGTCGATGAGCTGATGGCGGGCCGCGCCGACATCACGACGTTCGCTATCGGCTCCGCCAAGGTATCGGAGGCCGACGCCTCGGTCGGGGGCATCCGCTTCATCCCGCTGCCGAATACGCCGCAGGCGCTCGAAGCGATGCAGAAGGTGTTCCGTACCGCATACCTCGCCAAGGTGGAGCCAGCGCCGAACCTCCCCGGCGTGAAGGAACCGATGTACCTGATGGGCTACGACTACACGGTGTTCGCCAACAAGGATGTGAAGCCCGAGCGCGCAAAAACGATCACGCGCCTGATCGCCGAGAACCGCGACGCCCTCGCGCAGGGCCAGCCCCTGTTCCGTCAGATGGAAACCGAACGGCTGTTCAGCCAGATCGACGTACCTTTCCATGATGGCGCAGTCGCGTATTTCCGCGAAAAGGGCATCAAGGAAACGAAGTGAACGCGCCCGCAAAGCCCGAACGCACGCTGATCGCCGGCGAGGTTTTCCTCCGCGCGCTCGCGGAGCACGGCGTCGATTATTTCTTCGCCAACCCCGGCACGGATTTTCCGCCGATCGTCGAGGCGTTCGGGCGCGCGCGCACCAGCAATGCGAAGCTGCCGCGGCCGATTCTGGTGCCGCACGAGAACATCGCGGTCGCGATGGCGCACGGCGCCTACGCAATGACCGGGCGGCCGCAGGCCGTGATGGTCCACGTCAATGTCGGCACCGGCAACACGATCAACAATCTCATCAACCTGTCGCGCGACCGCGTGCCGTTGATCCTCGCGGCCGGCCGCACGCCGATCACTGAAAAAGGGTCGTTCGGATCGCGCTCGCGCCAGATCCACTGGGGCCAGGAGATGTTCGACCAGGCCGGCATGGTGCGCGAGATGGTCAAATGGGACTACGAGTTGCGCACGCCAGGTCAAACTGCCGACGTGGTGGCGCGCGCGCATGAAGTCGCGATGACGTCGCCGCGCGGACCGGTGTACCTGGTGCTGCCACGCGAGCCGCTGTCGGCCTCGGTCGCCGAGCCGCAGATCGTGCCGAGGCCCGCGCCGGCCGCGCCGCATCCCGATCTCGCGGCGATCGATCAGCTCGCCAGCTGGATCGCGGCGGCGAAGAGCCCGCTGATCATCGCGGCGGCATCCGGCACCGACACGCGCGCCGTGAATGCGCTCGCACAACTCGCCGAGCGTGCCGCCATTCCGGTGGTGTGCCACAACGCGCGGAACGTCTGCCTGCCGTCGAGCCACCCGATGCATGCGGGTTTCGATTCGGGGCCGCTGGTGGGCGACGCCGACCTGATCATCGTGATCGAGTCCGATGCACCCTGGTATCCGAACATGCAGACGCCGCCGGCAGGCTGCCGCGTGGCGCATATCGGCGAGGATCCGG
>JAXDNZ010000267.1:0-5126 GCA_034669185.1 Hyphomicrobiales bacterium | reverse complement strand
AACTACCGCAGCGCGGGCAATTGGGACAACGGCACGCCGCCGCTGACGGCGACGCAGTCGGCGATTTTTTCCGCCAACGGCAGCACCGCGATCAACGTGACGGCACCCGCGATCGCGCCGGACAGCTGGATGTTCACGACCAACGCGCAGAGCTACACGTTCACCGGCGCCGACGTGAACTTCAGCGTCGCGGGACCGGCGGGCGGGATCATCAGCAACGCCAATGCCGGCCAGATCATCACGATCAAGAACAACATCGGCGGGTCCGTCACCGGCGTCACCGTCGAGGTCCTCGGCGCCAGCACGCTCTTCCTCACCGCGGCGAACACTTATAACGGCGGCACGATCGCGCTGAACGGCACCATCCAGGCCGCGAAAGACACCTCCTTCGGCACCGGGCTCATCACGCTTGATAACGGGACGCTCAAGGGCGACGGCCTCCACAACATCAACATCGGCAACCCGATCGGCGTCAACGCTGTGTTCGCGCCGGTCAGCACGATCGACAACAACGGCAAGAAGCTGACGCTGTCCGGAGACATCTTCGGCAACGGCGGTCTCAAGTTCATCGATACGACCGGAAGCTTCTTCACGAGCTTCAATCCGAGCCGCACCGTGCTGTCCGGCAGCAATACCTACACGGGCGGGACCACGATCTCCGGCACGATCGTGCAGGCGAACAACAACGGCGCTTTCGGGACCGGCGACGTGACGCTCGATGCCGGAACCGTGCAGACCAAGGGCACGAATCTCACGCTCGCCAACAACGTCATTCTCGCCAACACGGTCGCTGTCCCCACGTTTCCCAGCGGTTCTTTCTTCGGCGGGTTTCTCGACGCCAACGGCGCCACGCTGCGGATCAATGGAAACATCTCAGGCCCGGGCGGCCTGGAAACTGTCGACTCGACCGGTGGGTTCAACTCCGTGATCCTCGCCGCAACCAACAGCTATACCGGCGGTACGACTGTCTGCTCCTGCTCGACGCTGCAGCTGGGCACGAACACCATCCAGGGAACCATCGTCGGCCCGATCGACAATCTGGGAACGCTCAAGTTCGTCAACACGGATACGTCAGGCATCACGACGCTCAAGAACGAGGGCGGCGCACTCGCGGTGTTCAGCAACAACACCAATGCCGGAACGATGATCATCAACAACCTGTTCGATTCGTTCGGTCCGAGCACGCTCAGATTTCGCGACTTTGCGTCCGCCGGCAACGCGACGATCAACAATTACGCCGACTCCTTTTTCTTCTCGCCATTCGGCAGCACTGTTGCGTTCCACGACAACAGCACGGCCGGTAACGCGACGATCAACAACATCGCGGCCCTCTTCGGCTCCGGCAAGATCAAGTTCAACGACGACAGCACCGCCGGCACCGCAACGGTCACCAATGCGGGCTTCGGGAACGTGATCTTCGCCGACCGGAGCACGGCAGGCTTCGCGACCATCACCAACAACGATGCCGGCATTGTCAGCTTCAAGAATCATGCGTCCGCCGACAACGCGACGATCGTGAACAACGCCGATGGCACGCTTGGCGGCCTGGCGTTCCATAATCACAGCGATGCCGGAAGCGCGTTCGTCACGGCGAACGCCGGCAGCGCGACGTTCTTCTTCGATCATTCCAATGGCCTCAATGCGCGGATCCTCGCGAACGCGGGCGCGACGGTCGATTTCTCTCAGACGACAGGCCTGGCCGGCGACGGCAAGATCAGCGCAGGCTCGCTCGCCGGCGCGGGCGACTATTGGCTCGGCGGCAACCAGTTGACCGTCGGCGGCAACAATCTGTCCACCACCGTCAGTGGGACGATCAATGACGGTGTCTCGCCGTTGCTCCAGTTTCTCAGCTGCGGCTGCGGCCTGACATTCGGTACCGGCGCGTCGCTGGTGAAGGTCGGCACCGGCACGCTGACGCTTTCCGGCGTCAACACCTACACCGGCGCCACCACGATCAATGGCGGCATCCTGTCGGTGAACGGCTCAATCGTCGCCTCGAGCGGCGTCACGGTGAACGCCGGCGGCACGCTGGGCGGCAACGGCATCGTACCGACCACGGTCATCAATGGCGGTACGCTTTCGCCGGGCAATTCGATCGGCCTGATCACGGTGAGTGGCGGCCTGTCTTTCGTCGGCGCCGGCAACTACCTGGTAGAGGTGTCACCGACGACGGCCGACCGCACCAATGTCACCGGCAGTGCGACGCTCGCCGGCACGCTGCAGGCGGTGTTTCAGTCAGGGAGTTACGGGCCGAAAAGCTACGTCATCCTGTCGGCGAACGGCGGCCGTACCGGGACGTTCGGCACATTTTCAGTCGTCGGCCTGCCGGCGGCGTTGAGCGCAAGCGTCACCTACACGCCGACCGACGTGGTGCTCAACCTCTCATCCGCGTTCACCCAGGTGGCGGGCCTCACTATCAATCAGACGGCGGTCGCTTCCGCGCTCGACAAGGCGTTCAACGGCGGCGGGCCGGTCAACGCCAACTTCGGTGCCCTGTTCGGCCTGTCGGCGTCGGCGATCCCCGGCGTGCTGACGCAGGTCTCAGGCGAGATCGGCACGGCGGCACCCGCCGCCGCGTTCCAGACGATGGATCAGTTCCTCGCCGTCATGCTCGATCCGTTCCTCGAGACCCGGCTCGGCGACGGCACGGTGCAGGGCAGGGCGCTCTCGTTCGCGCCGGAGTCGTCCATCCAGGCGGCGCTCCCGGCCGAACTGCTCGGTTACAACTCGATCGTCACCAAGGCGCCGCCGATGGTCGCACCGGACCGGCGCTGGAGCGCATGGGGCGCGGCCTATGGCGGCTCCGGCCGGTTCAGCAGCAACGCCATCGTCGGGAGCAACACGCTCACGATCAGCACCGGCAGCTTCGCGGCCGGCATCGACTACCGCGTCTCGCCGGACACGGTGCTCGGGGTCGCGGTCGCGGGCGGCGCCTACAATTACGGCCTCGATGCGCTCGGCTCCGGCCGCGGCGAAGCGGTGCAGGCCGGCCTCTACGGCTCGACCCGCTTTGCCGCAAACGCCTACCTCTCCGCCGCGCTCGCCTTTGGCCGGCACAACCTTTCGACTGATCGCACCGTCGCGTTCGGCGGCGTGATGGATCGCCTGAGCGCCGACTTCAATGCGAACAGTTGGGGCGGGCGGATCGAGTCGGGCTATCGCTTCGCGCTGATGAACGGGCTCGGCGTCACGCCGTTCGCCGCGCTGCAGACCCGGCACTTCGACACGCCGGCCTACGGCGAACGCGATCTCAGCGGCCTCGGGATGGCGGGCTTCGCGCTCAATTACGCGGCGCGCGCGACGACGGACACGCGCAGCGAGCTCGGCGCGCGCTTCGATTACCGCACGCCGATGTACGGTGCGCTGCTGACATTGCGCACGCGCGCCGCCTGGGGACACGAGTTCTCGACCGAGCGTTCGATCGATGCGGCATTCCAGGCGCTGCCCGGCTTCGGCTTCACGGTAATCGGCGCCGCGCAGGCGGCCGACGTTGCGCTGCTGTCGGCCGGCGCGGAGCTGAAATTCAGGAACGGCGTTTCGCTCTCGGCCAAGTTCGACGGCGAGTTTTCCGGCCGCACGCAGATCTATGCCGGCACCGGCGCGCTGCGCGTCAACTGGTAGGGCCGCTACTGCACCGGCGGCTGCGGCCGAAGCGGTGCCAGCGGCTCGGTGTTGACCGAAGGCTCGCTCGCAAGGCCAAGCACCTGGCGTGAGGCGGCGAGCGCCGCGTCCGCCATCGCGGCGTGGCCTTCCGCGGTGGGGTGCACGGCGCCGCCATAGACGGCGCTCACCACGCCCCAGGTCGCGTCGTGGATGTTGGTGGGCTTGAGCGTGACCGAAAGGTCGTCCGGATAGGTCATCGCCACGAAGTAACTGTCGTTCGCGGTGCGGATCCAGCGCGCGCGCGGTGCGTAGGCGCGGAACTCGCGCACCGGCAGGCCGCACGTGACCGGCTCGGTCGCGCCCTCGACCGGGCTGGTCGCAAAGGTCTTGCCCTCCGGGCTGAAGCAGGTGCGGTCGTATTCGGGATCCTGGTCCGAGCGTACGCACAGGCCGTGGCCGGCGAAGGCCGCCTGATGCGCGTCGACGAACGTCATGCGGTCCGCCGCCGGATCCTGGCACACCGTGCCGCCAGCGCATTGCGCGAGCGCCTTGAGCGTCGGCAGGAACCGGTTGCCGACGAAGTCCGCGGCCTGACGCATGCGGGCACCGTCGAGCTTGAACGCCGGATGCACGTCGAAGCCGTCGATGCCGCCACCGCAGGGCGCGCCGTCGGCGCGCAGCACCGGGTTGCCGTAGGAGACGAACACGACGCGCGAAAGGTCGCCTCCGAGCATCGGTTTTAGCGCGGCACGCAAGCGCGCGAAGTCGCGCGGCAGCTTCCGCGTCAGTGCCGCTTCTGCGTCCTCGACCGAAGAGATGACGCCGCGGCCGACGAGGGCGCGCTCAGTGCCGGCGTCGATGATCACGTTGGCGACGAGGCCGGAGAAGTCGATGTCGTTTGCCCCAACCGTGAGCAGCATCAGATCGAGCGGGCGGTCCTTCTGCGTGCGCCGCGCTGCAGCCAGCTGCTGGGCGAGCTGTGCGACCTGTCCCGGTACGGTCGACGGGCAACCGCGCTCGGCTGCGCAATTGACCTCGCGCGCCCGCGTCGGGTTGAGGAGCCCGGTCTCGATGGTCGCGCCGGTACAGGCGAGCGGCAGGAACGTGACCGCGACGTGCGGATTCTCGACCGCCAGCGCCAGCGCGGTGCGCAGTTGATAGCCGTAAAGCGAGCGGTGGCAGGCCTGGCTCAGCCAGCGTGCCCCGAGCTTGCTCCATTCCTGCTGCTCGCCCGCGACGTTGGGCGCGGTCTCGCAGGTGCGGTCGCCATTGAAGCCGGAGCGGCCGGGGCGGAAATATTCGCTCCGCGCGCCGCCAAGGAAGCGGCGGAAGCAGAACCCTTCATCCGAGAGCGCGATCGGACGATCCGGATTGCCTTCGCCGGCCGCGATCGAATCCCCGACACCGGCGATCAGCATGTCGCGCACCGCGATCTCGGTGGTGGCGCGCTGCGGCGCGCCGCTGCCCGCGGTGACGTCGACGGTCACCGTCGTCGGCTTGCCGTAGACGAGGCGGATGCGCAC
>JAXDNZ010000266.1:0-3631 GCA_034669185.1 Hyphomicrobiales bacterium | reverse complement strand
AAGTGCTTCCCGGTTGCCGTGAATGTCGGTGAGGAGAGCGGTCAGCACGCCGCATCACTGCCGAAACATGATGGCGCCGAAGTGGCGCCGCGCCGTGCTCACGTGGCGCGGCGCACCATGCCGGGCACGAGATGGCGGATGCTCGGCGCGCCCACCTGTTGCATGGCGGCGTAAAGCTCGATGCGCAGCAGTCCGAGCACGCGTTCGACGCCGGCCTGGCCGAACGCGCCAAGGCCCCAGATGTAGGGTCGTCCGACGCACACGGCGTCCGCCCCAAGGCACAGCGCCTTGACGATGTCGGTGCCGCGGCGGAAGCCCGAGTCGATCAGGATCGGCATGCGGCCGCCGACGGCGTCGACGATTTCCGGCAGCGCGTCGATCGTCGAGCGGCCGGAATCCTCGCTGCGCCCGCCATGGTTGGAGACGATGACCGCGTCGATGCCGGCGTCGGCGGCGAGCCGCGCATCCTCATGCGCCAGGATGCCCTTCAGGACGATCTTCATCCTGGTCGTGTCGCGCAGCCGCTTGAGGAAATCCCACGTCATCGCGGATGACTGCGTATTGGTCAGCCCGGAAATATCGAGGTCGCGGTACATCGCACGCCGCTTCAGATTGGTGGCAAGGCTGCCGCGCTCGTGACATCCGCCGCACTCGCGCGTGTCGGTCGCCCGCAGCCGGAACAGGGTTTCCTGATTGCGGCCGCCCGAGCGGTCGACCGTGACGGCGACCGCGAGCGCGCCCGCGTTCTCGGCGCGCGCCACCATCGCCTTGGCGACCTCCCATTTGTTGGTGGCATAGAGCTGGTACCACAGCGGCGCCCCGCGCGCGGCGGTCACCTCCTCGATGCCGATGTTGGTGACGGTGGAAAGGATCTGCAGGTGGTTGCCGGCTTTCGCGGCCTTCGCGACCGCGATTTCCCCATCCTCGTGGAAGGATTGCTGGCCGCCGACCGGCGCGATGATGATCGGCGAGTCGTATCTTGCGCCGAGGATGTCGACGCTCATGTCGACCTTGCTGACGTCGACAAGCCGGCGCGGCCGGAGTTGAAATTTCAAAAAACCTTCGCGGTTGGCGCGCAGCGTGACTTCGTCGTCGATGCCGGACGCCATGTAGCCGAAATGGGCCGGCGGAATGTTGGCGCGGGCGACCGGCTCGAAGTCGAAGACGTTGATCGCGTCCTTCGGAGACTTGATCAGGCTCTCGGCCCGGAACGGCGCCCACACCAGCGGATCGGGAAGCCGGCTTCCCGGGACAAGGCCTTCACCCAGTGCAGGAAGACCACTTGCGAATAGCGGACTGGCGGACAGAAATTTGAGCAATTGGCGGCGGCTGATGGCGCGATCGACGAGCATGGCTGTCCTCCCCGACAGACGACGCGCCGGGGAGGATAGGCCAACGTTTCAGGCGGTGCGAGGCAGTCGTGAGCAACACAAAAAAAGGCGGCCCGCACCGGAAAGTACGGGCCGCCGCGAAGGCTACGCGATGCCTGAGGTTACTGCTTGTTGGTCGAAGGACGCGTCGGCGTCCCGCCCATCGGGCTCGGGTTCGCGGGATTCGAGCTCGCGGTCGGGCGCGGCGGCGCATACGGCTCGAACGCGGCCGCAGCCTTCAGCTGTTCCTTCGTCATGGAGAGCTGCAGCTTGTAGTCGCTCGGGTCCTTGCCCGGTAAGACCTGGAACGAGCTCGGCGCAAGGGCGACATCCTTCGAGCCGATGCCGAGGAAGCCGCCGACGCCGATCACGTAAGCGACGATCGATCCGTTCTTGTCGAACAGAACGTCGTCGACGTCGCCGATCTTCTCGTTATTGGCGCCGATCACGTCGGTGCCCCGGAACTTTGAGGCCAGCCACTGGTCAGGCGCTTGACGCGCGATGAAGCTTGCGTGGGTGGCGGCGGCGGGGTCCTGCGCCGTGGTTGCGACAGGTGGGGCCGCCGGCGCGGTGGTCGATTGCGCCAATGCGGACGTCAGCGCCAATACGCTCACAGCGGTCGCGGCCATGATCGTCTTGAGCATGTCTGCCTCCTTGGAATGTTGGGAACTGGGGAAGCCGTCCTGCCGGCTCTCCCCGAAAAGGCAACGCAGGGAACCGGCGCGCGTTCCGAAAAGGCCCGGCTCGGCAACGTTTCTTTAAGTTTATGGCTTGTTAATCGGACCTGAGGAACGCGCGCGGTTCGGCGGTGCTGCGCGCGACCACGTTGATTGACGGCCATAAGGTCCCATGTTATCCCACGTTTTCCCAACGGCATCAGCAGCGCTCGGTTTCCGTGGCGCCTGCCAAGCCATCCAACGGGAAAGCGTCTTCGAGAGTCCGTGCAACACGGCCGGGTTGCGCCAAGGGCGATATGGACCGTTTCGTGTCCAACTACACGTTACGGCTCGACGCGAAGGGACGCGTGTCGATCCCGGCTCCCTACCGCGCGGTGTTGGCGCGCGACGCGTTCGATGGCCTCTATTGTTATCCGGCGCTCGACCAGCCGGCGGTGGACGCCGGCGGCAACGCGCTCCTCGCCGAGATCGAGACGCTGATTGCGCGCTATCCGCCTTATTCGGACGAACGCGACGCCTTCACGCTGTCACTCTACGGCACGAGCGAGACCTTCAAGATCGACGGCGAGGGTCGCGTGATCCTCTCGGATGCGCTCAAGGGTCATGCCGGGATCACGGACACGCTTTCGTTCGTCGGTCTCGGCCACAAGTTTCAGATCTGGGAGCCTGGACGCTTCCGCGCGCAACTCGCGGGGGCCACCGGGACGGTGCGCGCGCTCAAGAAGCAGCTGGGCTCCCGGGTGGCGGCGCACGAAGCGCAAAAAGCACGGGAATGATGGCGGGCAGCGGCGGCACAAGCGCTGTCGCTGGCGGACTGGTCCGTCATGTTCCCGTGCTCGGCCGCGCCGTCGCCGAATATCTCCAGGCGCGTGACGGCGGCATCTATGTCGATGGCACGTTCGGTGCCGGCGGGCACACGCGTGCCATTCTCGCAGCGGCCAATACGCAGGTGATCGGAATCGACCGCGATCAGAGCGCGGTCGCGGGCGGCTTCGGCCTCCTCGAAGAAGCCGCGGGCCGGCTCGTGCTGCTCGAGGACCGGTTCTCCAACCTCGAAGCCGTGGCGCACAGCCAAGGACACGACGCGGTCGACGGCGTGCTGCTCGATCTCGGTGTCTCGTCAATGCAACTCGACGAAGCCGGGCGCGGCTTTTCCTTCCGCAACGATGGGCCGCTCGACATGCGGATGGGCGGCGAAGGGCCGAGCGCGGCGGATGTGGTGGCGCGCGCGTCCGAGCGAGATCTGAGCACGATCATCGCGACGCTCGGCGAGGAGCGCTTCGCCCGCAACGTCGCGCGAGCGATTGTCAAGGCGCGTGACGAGCAGCCGATCGAGACGACGCGGGCGCTCGCCGACATCGTCGCAGGCGTTGTGCGCGCCAAGCCGCACGAGATTCATCCGGCAACGCGGACATTCCAGGCGTTGCGCATCTTCGTCAACGACGAGCTGGGCGAGCTTGCCGTGGCGCTCGGCGCGGCCGAGCGCGTGCTGAAAACCGGCGGGCGGCTTGTGGTGATCTCCTTCCACTCGCTTGAAGACCGCATCGTCAAGACGGTCTTCGCCGAGCGCGGCAGACAAGTTGG
>JAXDNZ010000265.1:0-4647 GCA_034669185.1 Hyphomicrobiales bacterium | reverse complement strand
TGGCCTTGCGCGATCTTTGTGGCGCAAAGCTTGAGCACCCGATGCAGTACCGGCGCAACTGCGCGTTCGTCCGGCGTGAGATACACATTGCGCGACGACATGGCGACGCCGTCCGGTTCGCGCACGGTAGGCGCACCGATCACCTTCAGCGGCAAGTCGAGGTCGCGCGCCATGCGGGCAACGACCTTGAGCTGCTGGTAATCCTTCTCGCCGAACACCGCGACGTCGGGCGCGACCTGCGTGAACAGCTTGGCGACCACGGTCGCGACGCCCGCGAAGAAGTCGGGCCGGAACGCATCCTCGAGGCCTGCGGTCGCCGGCCCGGACGGCACCACCCGCGTCGCAAAACCTTGCGGGTACATTACGGAGACCGATGCCGGCGCCCAGACCAGGTCCGCCTTTTCTTCGCGCAACGCCGCAACATCGGTGTCGAAGGTGCGGGGATAGGTGGAGAAGTCCTCGCTCGGAGCGAACTGCGCCGGATTGACGAAGATCGAGACGACGACGCGCCGCGCTTTCCGCCGTGCGAGCCGCACCAGCGAGAGATGGCCCGCGTGCAGCGCCCCCATGGTGGGTACCAGCGCGACCGTCTCACCGGCGTCACGCCAGGCTGCGATCCTGCGGCGCAGGCCCACAACGGTCGTCGCAATGGGTGGTCGTCGGGCCATGGGTAGGTCGTCCCGCAGGTTCGTCAGAGCGCGGACGCTAGCAGGGCTCCGCCGCGGCCGTCACGATTAACCGGAAAACCAACTGCGCGCGCGCGCCACCTTGACCCGGAGGCGGCTTGGCAAGAATGATGGCGCCGTAGGGACGCGTCATGTTGGTCCAGGCTCCAGTCGGCGTACCGCGTTCCGCGCATGTGATCGTGCTCGGCAACGAGAAAGGCGGATCGGGCAAGTCGACCACCGCGATGCACATCGCGGTCGCGCTGCTCAAGGCCGGCCAGCGCGTCGCCACCATCGACCTCGACAGCCGGCAGAAGTCGTTCACCCACTACATCGAGAATCGCCGCGACTGGGCCGAGCGCACCGGGATCGCGCTTGAAGTCCCGCGCCATTACAACGTCGCGCGCGTCGAAGGCCGCATCGTGGAGCAGAACGAGGCAGCCGAGTTTTCGAACTTCGCGAACGCGATCGGCGAGGTCGAGCACAGCCACGATTTCGTGGTGATCGATACGCCCGGCAGCGACAGCTACCTGATGCGGCTCGCGCACGCGATGGCCGATACGCTGGTGACGCCGCTCAACGACAGCTTCGTGGACTTCGACGTGCTCGGTCACGTCGATCCGGCCACCTTCGAGGTGACCGGCGCGACCCATTACGCGCAGATGGTGCGGCACGCGCGCCGGCAGCGCCGTATCGTGGACGGCGGGCTCACCGACTGGATCGTGCTGCGCAACCGTCTTGCGCTGCTCGGTTCCCGCAACAAGAAGCTCGTGGGCGAATGCCTCGACCGGCTCGGCCTGCGCCTCGGTTTCCGCGCGGCGGAGGGCTTTTCCGAGCGCGTGGTCTACCGCGAATTCTATCCGCGCGGGCTGACCGCGCTCGACACCCTCGACCAGGCGACGCTCGGCACCAAGCCGAACCTTTCGCACGTCACGGCGCGGCAGGAAGTGCAAGGCCTGATCGCGGCGCTGAAGCTGCCGATCGACGAGCGTGGCCGGCGCCGGGCCGCCGCCCGTTCCGAATGGCTGGCCTCGCAGGATACGCCGCTCGAGACCCACGACCTGATCCTCGAGAACGATCCGCCGTTCGATACGGCTGCCATTGCGCGCCACGCCGGGGATGCCAACCTATAGGCCTGCGCCGGACAGGATCCGGCAGGCTGAGGTCCATGGCTGAAGATCGTAAATCCCCGGCAGCGACGGGCACGACACCGCCGGCCGCCGGCGCTCAACGCGCCGAGATCGACGCATTCATCAAGCGCGCGCGTACGCTCGGCGCCCCGCGCGAGGCCGGCGCGCGCGGGCGCCTGATCTTCGCGCTCGACGCCACGATGAGCCGTCAGCCGACCTGGGACGTCGCCTGTTCGCTCCAGACCCACATGTTCCGCGAGGCGGCGGCGATCGGCGGCCTCGACGTGCAGCTTCTCTATTTCCGCGGGTTCGGCGAATGCGCCGCCTCGGGCTGGGTCTCCGATTGCGAGAAACTCGCGAACCTGATGGCGCGCATCTCCGTGCGTGGCGGCCACACCCAGATCGGCAAGGTGCTGGCTCACGCACGGCGTGAGACCGAGAAGGCGAAGGTGCAGGCGCTGGTCTATGTCGGCGACGCCATGGAAGAGGCGATCGACGAGCTCTCGGCGGCGGCCGGGCAGCTCGGCCTCCTCGGAGTGCCGGCGTTCGTATTCCAGGAAGGCCATGACCCGATCGCCGAGCAGGCCTTCCGCGAGATCGCGCGGCTGACGCACGGCGCCTATTGCCGCTTCGACGTCGGCTCGGCCCATGAGCTCGGTGAACTCTTGCGCGCGGCCGCCGTTTACGCCGCAGGCGGCGTCAAGGCGCTTGCCGATCTCTCCGCCCGCCGCAACACTGGTGCGCAGAAGCTGCTGGCGCAGATGAGAACGCCATGACGCTGGTATTGGGGCTCGCCTCGCTCGCCATCATCCTCGGGATGGCGCAGAAATACCTGAAGACCGATCCGCGCAAGCTCGCCGCAATGGCCAAGCCCGCGGGCGGTGTGCTGGCGCTGCTCGGCGCGGGCTTCCTCGCGTTGCGCGGCCAGTTCGCAATCGCGGTGCCGCTCGGCGCGGCCGGGCTCGGCCTGCTCGGCTGGCTGCCGATGTTTCCCGCAGGCTTTGGCGCGCGCACGCAAAAGAGCACCGGCCAGGTCTCGCGCGTGCGTTCGGCGTTCGTCGAAATGGAGCTCGACCACGATTCAGGTGCGATGCGCGGGCGCATCCTTGCCGGTCAGTACGAGGGCAGGGACCTCGATACGCTCAATGTCGCAACCTTGGTCAACCTCCTCGCCGGGATCGACGAGGAGAGCCGCGCGCTACTGGCAACGTATCTTGACCGCCGGGATTCCGGCTGGCGAGAGCACGCGCAAGGCGACACGGCAGCGGGGCGGAGCGCCCCGTCGCGCGGGCCAATGACGGAGGAGGAGGCCTACCAGATCCTTGGCCTTCAGCCCGGCGCCGATGCCGACGCCATCAGTCGCGCGCATCGCACGCTGATGAAAAAACTCCACCCCGACCAGGGGGGCACGAACTATCTGGCGGCTCGCGTCAACGAAGCCAAGGACACCCTTCTTCGGCGCCATCGCTGAGATACTCCAAACGCAACATCACTGCTCAGCGGCTCCTGTCTCGACGTCCCTGGTGGCCTTTCTGCGGTCATCGTTTGGCACGATGTCCCGGAAGGGCCGGGTTCCATCATGCGCGCGACGGGTTAATTCTTCATCGCCATGCAGGCGATGTCGTTGCGCTTGAACAGCCGGCACGCGGCTTCGGCGCGATCCTGGTCGACGAAGCCGGCGAAACGGGCGCGGTAAAGCTCCTGGCGGCCCTTCACGACCTTCTCGGTGAACGGATTGGCGTTGGCGAGCACGGATTTGCCGAGCGTTTGGGCCTCGCGGATGCGCTCCTTTGCCTTTTCCTCTTCGGGGAAGGCGCCGACCTGGATGATCCACGCACCGCGTGCGATCGCGGGCGGAGGAGCGACCGGCGTCGACCTTTCCGAGGCGACGTCATAGGTGGCCTGCGGGGCTTCGGCCGCGTAGGCCGAGGTCACCAGCGTGCCGAGGATGCTTGGCCGCGACGGCGGCGGGAGCGCCTCGTTGCGCGGCTCGACAACGGCGAACTCCGCCGGGGCGACCGTCGCCTGCGGCGCCGCCGTAAACGGGACCAGCACGGAACTGGTGACCGTGCCGGCCTTCACGCTAATCGTCTTGACGCGCGTCGGCTGGATCGGTTGCGTCGCGGCCGGGACCTGGGCAGCCACGACCGGCGGATCCGGCTGCTGCTGACGCTGCTGCACCTGCGTTTGCATTTGCATTTGCATTTGCGCCTTCGGCTCCACGCTTGCGATGCGCGTCTCCGGCGCCTCGACGATCTTGGCGGCGGTGCGCACCGTCGCGACTTCGCCGATGTGCCGCTCGACGAGCTGGCGCATTTTTGCGTCGCGCAGGCCGGCACTGGCACCGCCGAGCACGACGGCGACCAGGTAGCGGTTACCGCGACGCACCGACGTCACGAGGTTGAAGCCGGACGCGCGCGTGTACCCGGTCTTGATGCCATCGACGCCGTCGACGTAGCCGAGCAACCGGTTGTGGTTGCCCATGAACTGGCCCTGATAGGTGAAGCTGCGCGTCGAAAAATACCTGTAGTACTGCGGGAATCGATCCTGGATCGCGCGGCCGAGCAGCGCCTGGTCGCGCGCGGTCGTGATCTGATCGGCGTCTGGCAGGCCCGAGGCGTTGACGTAGATGGTGCGGGTCATGCCGAGCGCGCGCGCCTTGCGGGTCATCATCCTGGCGAAAGTCTCTTCGTCGCCGCCGATCGCCTCGGCGATCACGACGGCGGCGTCATTGGCCGAGCGCGTGACCAGCGCCTTGATGGCATCCTCGACGCGCAGGAGTTCGCCTTCGTCCAGCCCGATCCGCGTCGGCGCCTGGTCGGACGCCTTCGCTGAGACCTTGAGCTGGGTGT
>JAXDNZ010000264.1:0-6727 GCA_034669185.1 Hyphomicrobiales bacterium | reverse complement strand
TCACTCGCACTCGGGCCTTCGCATCCGCCTGCAAGGGCTACCGTTCCTCGCCGACAAAAAGGAAGCGGGCAAAGTGATCGGCGAATGGCCAGCCTACCGCGTGTCCACGACACACGTGATGACGATGCAGCACCGGCTCTATGACTGCTACTGGCAGATGCGCATGCCCGAGCTTCAGATGGGCTCCGACGTCAGCGTCGCGCTGATCGCGTTCCTCACCAAGCAGGCGGAGGGTGGCGAGATCGTCACTCCCGGCCTCAAGCGCTGAGGAGTCGTCATGCGCATGGCCATTGCCCTCTTCGCGGCGACGCTCGCAACGCCCGCATTCGCCCAAACGCTCGACACAAAAGCCGATGCGGTCACCAAATCCGCCTTTCCGACCGCGCCAGCCGAGTGGGCGCCGCGTCTCGAAGCGGATAAGACGATGCAGCAGTGCTCGGCGGCACGGAACAATCCAGGCCGGGACGTCCGCTCCGAGATCGAGATCCGCGAGAAGGCGACCATCGCCTATCCGCCCGACAACAACCTCATGGGCGACTGGAAAAAGGGCGAGGCGCTGGCGCAGTCCGGCTACGGCCTGCGCTTCACCGACTACCCGGCGCGGCAGGCAAACGGCGGCAACTGCTATGCGTGTCACCAACTGACCAAGGCAGAAGTCAGCTACGGCACGCTGGGGCCAAGCCTTCTCGAATACGGCAAGCTGCGCGACTTCAAGCCGGATGCCATAAAAGCGGCCTACGAGAAGATCTACAATTCGCACGCGGCGCTACCCTGCTCCACCATGCCGCGCTTCGGCGCGAACAAGATCCTCACCATCGAGCAGATCAAGGACGCGGTAGCCTTGCTGATGAGTCCCGACAGCCCGGTGAACAAATAGGAGATGGTCATGTCGACGACCCGACGCGGAATGATCGGCGCGCTTGCGGCCTCGGGCGCGACGCTCGCCACCACGGCGCTCGCCGCACCGGCGGCGCTCGACCTCGCCGCCGTGAAGAAAGATACCGACTTCGCCTGCCTCTATCACTGCGATTTCGGCGATCCGCGGCGCTTTTCGCAGATGCTGCAGAACATGCTCAACCACTACTCGGCCTACGAGTTCGACAGTTTCAAGCTCAAGCTCGTGGTGGTGGCGCACGCGGCCGGCATCAAGTTCTTCCTCGACGACCTCGCGGGCACGCCGTGGGAGAACGACAAGATCGATCCGGAGATCTACCAGCGCTTCGTCGGGCTGACGAAATACGGCGTCGAGGCCTATCTCTGCCAGATCACCTACAAGCGGCTGAATCTCGACTTCGCCAAGACGCGCAAGGACGCGTTCCTGAAGTTCGTGCCGTCCGGCGTCGCAACCATCGGCGAGCTTCAGAGCAAGGGTTTCGCGTATATGAAGATCGGCTAGCTGCGCGCCGCCCGCATATAGTCGCGAAAGCTTCTCGTCTCGTACGCCTTCTCGCGCACAAACCGAAACAGCGCGAGGAAATCGTCAGGGCGCAGATAACCCGGCGCGCGCGCGACCTCGCGGCTCTCGGGCGCCTTGTCGACAAGCCCTGCGACCGTGTCGGGAAAGAACTGGAACGTCGGCGTAAAGCGGATGCCGTATTTTGCGGCGAGCGCTTTCTCTCCGGTCTCGGTGCCGTCGAAGTCCCTCACCTTGCGCGAGCCAACGATGTTCAGTTGCAGCACCTCGAAATTCGTCTTGATGTAATCCTCGATGTCGGGCCGGGCGAAATTGACCAGATGCGTTTCGCGGCAATAAGGGCACCCGCGCAGCTCCCACATGATGGCGAAACGTTTGCCGGCTTTGGTCGCGGCGTCGAGGTCTTCGGGAAGTTCAAGGAAGCTGTCGAGGAACCACGGCTGCCGGTAGAGCCCGTCGTCGGTCAGGGTCGCCTCGGCGCGTGCGGACTGGACCGCGTTTACGGCGGCGAGCCCCGCGGCTGCGGTCAATAAACGGCGGCGCGTAACCATCGATTCTCCTTAACGCCATGCGCCTCGCCACGCCAGTGCGCGATCCGCTATTGTTCGGCATATGTGTATCGCGAAGTTCATATGCCAATGGCGCGGCGTCCTGTTCGCGCTGCTCGTGCTCATGACGCCGGCCGCGGCCGACGATCTTGCGGATTTCAACGCAGCGGTTGAGAAGGCGATGAGCCAGCATCGGGTCGCACTCGGCTATCTGCGGACTGGCAACATCGACCTGGCGGCGCTCGAGCTTGACGGCATGCGGCAGGCGTGGGCGAAGGTCGCCACCGTGCCACGCCCGGCCGTATTCCACGACAAGGAGCGCTATACCGCCACGATGCTGGACATCGCGGCCGGCCTCGTCGGCACGACCTTGGTGCTCAACCTGGGCCGCGCCGATGTTGCGCGCGAGTCCCTGGAAAAGATCCGGAAATCACTGTCGGACCTGCGCCGCGAGAACGGCGTCACCGTGCTCGCCGATTGCGTGCTCGACGCCAACACCGCGATGAATGCGCTGTACGCCCACGATCAAAAGCCGGACTGGAGCGTCGTCTCGGCAAGCGCGGAGACCTACCGCACGACCCTGCAGCGCTGCGACGCGATGGCGGCGCCGAACATCAAATCCAGCCTGGAATTCCGCCGCCTGATCGACGGCGCGCTCGCGAGCCTCGCGCAAGTTCCAAAGACGATCGAAACACGCGACAATGATCTGCTGCACCGACTGCTCATCGAGCTGCGCTCGTTCGACAACCTGCTGGCGTTTCGCTACGGCTGAAGCATGCGACTGCTTGCCGGCCTTCTCGCGCTCATCGTGACGTTCGCGGATGCGCGCGCCGCAGAACTCGTGATGTTCACGCAGCGTGGCTGCGCGTGGTGCCAGAGATTCGAGCGCGAGGTCGCGCCGGCCTACGAGAAGACGACCGAGGGCAAGCGCGCCCCATTGCGCCGCGTCGACATCGCACAGCCCCAGCCGCCGGATCTCGCCTTCATCCCGCGCGAGCGCTTCACGCCGGTGTTCGTGCTGATCGACAACGGCCGCGAATTCGGCCGCATCCGCGGCTATCCGGGCGATGCGTTCTTCTACGGCCTGCTCGATAACCTGATCGCGCAGATGGACCGCGGCGAGGCAGCCACGCCCGATCCGAGCGCAGCGCCGCCAGCCGGTGCTACTTTGGCGGAGTGATACGCACGCACCGCGTTACCTCGCGATGGGCCACGCGATCGATCTCAACATGCTGATGGCGAACAAGGCGCGCGGCGCGAGCCGTTAGCGCGCCGTGACCGGATCGGTGGTCGCGATATCCATGACGCGGAACTGCAATCGCTCCTCGCCCTGATAGCGGTCGATCGAGAGCGTACCGGCGGCGTGGACATTGCGGCCGCGATTGTCCAAGAGCGCCTTGCCGAGCGGTTTGCCGGCTGACCGGAACGCAATGGCGTTGATCATCGTGCCGTCGCCTGCGCGCAAGCGCGCGCGCACATGCGCCTGCCCAACCTCCTCGGCGTATGCGATCGTGTGCGATGGAAAGGCGAACACCGGCTCGGTCTGCCCGGCGCCGAACGGACCGGCACGCGCGATGTCGGCGTACAGCGCGACGTTGGCTCCCGCGGCCGTCAGCGCACCGTCGATCAGCAGCGAATCCTCGTGCCGCGCGGCCTCGACCGAGCCGCTCAGTGTCTCTTCCAGATAGGCGCGGAAGTCCGCGAGCTTGTCCGGCACAAGCGTCACGCCCGCCGCCATAGCGTGGCCGCCGCCCTTGGTGAGCAGCCCGATGTGGACCGCCTCACGCACCGCCGCGCCGAGGTCGACGCCCGGAATGGAGCGGCCCGAGCCGGTGCCGATGCCGCCCGGCTCCAGCGCGATCGCGAACGCGGGCCGGCCGTAGCGTTCCTTCAGCCGCGCCGCGACCAGGCCGACGACGCCCGGATGCCAGCCGTGGCCCGCGGTGACGACGACCGCGCCCTTCTCCTCGAGGCCGAGGGCGGCCATCGCCTCCGCTTCGGCCTCGGCAACGGTCTGCTGCTCAATCATCTGGCGCTCGCGATTGAGGCGGTCGAGTTCGGCCGCCATCGCGGCGGCCTCGGTCGGCTCGGTTTCGAGCAACAGACGCACCCCCATGTCGGCGCGCCCGATCCGTCCGCCGGCATTGATGCGCGGTCCGAGCAGGAAGCCGAGATGCCAGCATTCGGGCGGCCCGGTCAGGCGCGACGCGTCCATCAGCGCGGTCAGGCCGACATGGTTGCGCGTGCGCATCGCAATCAGGCCCTTCGACACGAAGGCGCGGTTGAGACCTTTCAGCGGAACGACGTCCGCGACGGTGCCGAGCGCCACGAGATCGATGAGGTCGAGCAGATCGGGCTCCGGGCGCAGCACGTGCCAGAAGCCGCGCTTGCGCAGTTCGCGATTGACCGCGACCACCGTGATGAACACGAGGCCGACCGCCGCCAGATGACCGAGGCCGGACAGATCGTCGAGCCGGTTCGGGTTCACCACCGCGACCGCGGGCGGCAGCGTCTCGTCGGCCTGGTGGTGATCGATGATGACGGTGTCGAGACCCAGTTCTTTCGCACGCGCGAGGGGCTCGAGGCTGGTGGTGCCGCAATCGACGGTGACGAGCAGCTTCGCGCCGCGCTCGGCAAGCGATTCGACCGCGGGCGTATTCGGCCCGTACCCCTCGAACAACCGGTCCGGGATATGAATCAGCGGCTCGCGGCCGGCGAGACGGAGAAACTTGGCCAGCACCGCCGCGGAGGTCGCGCCGTCGACGTCGTAGTCGCCGAAGATCGCGATCTGCTCCGCTTTCTCGACCGCGTCGGCGATGCGGGCGGCGGCCGCCGGCATGTCGGTGAGCACGTCCGGATCGGGCATCAGCCGGCGCACCGTCGGATCGAGGAACTCATCGACATCGTCGATCGCAACGTCGCGGCCGGCGAGCACGCGTGCCAGCAGCTCGGACACGTTGTGCCGCTGCGTCATCGAGAGGGCGCGCGCGGTGCCGCGCTCGTCGAGCCGGTCGCGCCAGGCGCGCCCGCACACGGATTTCTGCACCTCCAGGAAGAAACGATTCATGATCTGTATTTGGGCATGATCTTGCTCGAAAACCGCAAGCCACGTTTCGGGATCATGCCCCAATGTAGGCGGCTTCAGTCCGTCCCGCGAATGGCGGACACGAGCGGCTTCACATCCATCAGCCTCTCGCAGTCTTTCATTGCAGCCGCATAGGCCGCCTTGTCGTAATCCGGTTTCGCCGCCGCAACGTACTTGTCCAGAATGTCGGCCAGCGTGTTGCCGGCATCCGCGCAGATCTTGTGCACCGGATGGGTCCGGTTGCGGCACGCCTTGAGGCCTTCCTCGAGCTTCAGGATGTCCGGATGGCCGATGACGGCGGTCACTTTCCGCGCCTCATCGCGCAGGGCTTCGAACGGACGGGTGTCGAGCCCCTTGAGGCGGTCGGATGCCTCATGCTCGATCCGCCGCAGCGTCGCGACGTCGCCGCCGATCGAACCACGCGCGGCCTTCAGGAAGCCCTTGCACGAAAGCGCGCTCGCGTCCGAAATCAGCAAGCCGCTGCAAGCCGCCGCAAAAACAAGGCTTTTAGCAGCCGCCGAAAGTCTCATGTGAGGATTTGCCGGTACTGGATGAAGCCCGGCCGCTCCGCGAGCTTGTCGTAAAGCGATCGCGCGGTCGCGTTGGTCTCGTGGGTCAGCCAGTGGACCCGGCTCGCGCCGGCGGCGCGCGCCTCCTTCTGCACGGCCGCGATCAGCGCACCGCCCAGCCCGTGCTTGCGCCCGCCCTCTGCGACGAACAGGTCCTGCAGATAACAGTAGTTGCCCGCGGTCCAGGTCGAGCGATGAAACAGATAGTGCACGATGCCTTCAAGCTTGCCGTCCACATAGGCGCCGAGCACATGCATCGGCTCGGCCGGGTCGTGCAGTCGCGCCCAGGTGAGGTCGTTCTGCTCGGGCGGCAGCGTCGCCTTGTAGAAGGTGAGATAGCCCTGCCACAGCGGCTCCCAGGCGGCGCGCTCGTCCTTGCCGACCGGGCGGATGTCTATTTGCGCTGTCATCTTAGTCGAGATGGAATTTTTCGAGCTGCCGGTGCTCCGCGCGAATCCAGCGCACCGTGCCGGTGACCGAGCGCATCACGACGGTCTCGGTTTCGATCACCTCGCCGCGGAATTTGACGCCCTTGAGAAGCGAGCCCGTGGTCACGCCGGTCGCGGCGAACAGGCAATCGCCCTTCACCATGTCCTCGATCTCGTATTTCTTGCGCGGGTCCTTGATGCCCATCTTGGCGGCGCGGTCGCGCTTTTCCTCCGAGTCGAGCACGAGCCGGCACTGCATCTGTCCGCCGATGCAGCGCAAGGCTGACGCCGCGAGCACGCCTTCCGGCGCGCCGCCGATGCCGATGTAGATGTCGATGCCGGTCTCGGCGGGGTCGGTCGTGTGGATGACGCCGGCGACGTCGCCGTCGGTGATGAGCGCGACCGACGCGCCGGTTTTGCGCACCGCCGCGATCAGATCGGCGTGGCGCGGCCGGTCCATGATCAGCGCGGTGATGTCGGCGGGCCTCACACCCTTCGCCTTGGCGAGGTTGCGGATGTTCTGCTCCGGCGGCGCATCGAGATCGATGACGCCCTTCGAATAGCCGGGACCGATCGCGATCTTCTCCATGTAGACGTCGGGCGCGTTGAGCAGCGTGCCGCCTTCCGCCATCGCCATGGTGGCGATCGCGCCCGGCATGTTTTTCGCGCACAGCGTCGTGCCT
>JAXDNZ010000263.1:0-4090 GCA_034669185.1 Hyphomicrobiales bacterium | reverse complement strand
GGCCGCGCGTTCCAGAAACGTCAGCGGCGTGAGCGGCTGGAAGTTCGCCGGGTTGCGGTCGAGGTCGACGTCGTAGGGGCTGGTCATGCGTCCCGCCTGAGAGCTTCGGACAGCCTAGCCAAAGCGGCGGGCCGCTAGCAAACGGCGGATCAGCGTGCGGGCGCCTGCGGCGGGAGCGGCATGTCCCGCGCCGCCATCACGGCGCGCAGGCGATCCGGATAGTCCGTGATGATGCCGTCGACACCGAGCGCGATCAGGCGCTCCATCTCGGGGCGCGCGTTGACGGTCCAGGGGATCACCTTCAGGCCAAGGGTCTTGGCGGCGGCAATGTCGTCCGGCCTGGCGTTGCGATAGAGCGGCGACCAGGTCTGGCACCCGGCCGCAGCGACCAGGCGCGGCACCGAGCCGCCGACGTCGTCGACATCGAGCCCGGCGGTCCACGGCGAGGGCCCCGGCTCGCCGCGCCGGATGGTGTCGAGCGTGATCGCCTCGGCCGTGAGGCAGACGCGTTCGATCTCGGGGGCGATGCTCCGCATCGCCTTCAGCGTTCGCCAGTCGAACGACTGGACGCTGGCCCGGGCCACAACCCCGGCATCTCGGATCGCCTTGGCAAGCGCAGCTGCGAAGGTTTCCGGGTCAGGCGTTTCGGCGCCGGAGGTCGGCGTGATCTTGGTCTCGATGTTGAAGCGCACGTGATCGGCGCGCCGCTCGGCCGCAAGCGCGAACACGTCCGCCAGCAACGGAATGCGTGCGCCGTCCGAGGGACGCTGCTCCGGGAAATCCGCCGCGTAGGTGGTGCCGGGCTTAAGACGGCCGACGTCGTATTGCCTGAGTTCCGCGAGCGTGAGCGAACGGATCGCCGGGCCTTCGGCTTCGAGGAATTTTCCGTCCGGTCCGCGCGTGTGGTCCGGGTTGAGGCGCCGGTTATGGCTTACGACCAGCACGCCATCCCGGGTCATCGCGATATCAAGCTCGAGCGTGGTCACGCCGATCGCCAGCGCCGTGTCGAACGCCGGGAGCGTGTTTTCGGGTGCCAAGCCCCGCGCGCCGCGGTGGCCCTGCAGGTCAAACGCCTGGCCAGGCGTGGCGGCGAGCAGCATGACGAGAGGCAACGGCCACTTCATCATGCGCCGAGCATACCCCAACCGCGCAATAATCCGACAACGCCCTGCAGCAGCAGCGCAGAGGAGATGACGAACATCAGCGCATAGGTGATGCGGTAGAATGGCCCGGTCGGGATGCGATTGACCAGCCAGAAGCCGAGAAAGTTCGTCGCGATCGCAAGCGGCATCAGGGCGAGCGAGACCAGGAGGCTGTCGCGCGAGAGATGACCGAGCCCGTAGTACGGAAACAGCCGCATCACGTTCACGGCGGCGAAGAACATCGTCACGGTGCCGACAAGGCGCATCTTCTCCATGCGCTGCGGCAGCACGTGGATCGAGAACGGCGGCATGCCGGCGGATGCGATGGTCGAGGTAAACGCCGCTCCAGCACCCCAGAACACACCGCTCGCCGCGCTCGGCCGGCGTGGCGGCGGCATTTTGCCGAACCAGACATTGAGCACGAACAGGACACCGATCGCGCCGATGAGAAGCCGCACCGCGTCATCCGGCACCACCGACGCGAGCGCCCAGGCGAGGCCCGTGCCGATCACCGCGCCCGGCAGCATCACCTTCACGTTCCAGCCGTCCCAGTCGTGCCGGTACCACCAGACCGAGATCACATCCTGCATCAGCAGGATCGGCAGCATGACGGCGAGCGCCTGCAGCGGCGGCATGGTGAGCGCGAGCAGCGGCGTCGCCGCCATGCCGATGCCCGAAAACCCGCCCTTGGCCAGACCGAGCAGCACGACGGCGATGAACGCGGTGAGGAGAAACAGAGGATCGCTGAACACGGGGAGGGGCTGCGGGGCTGAGGGGTTCGGGCGACTTAGAGCAAGGTGCGGAAGCGTTGGAAACCCTTCTGCTGCGCATGGCCGCATTGTCGCGCCGCCTTCTCAAATCGGGCGCAGTGGATCACAATGCGCCGCAAATCTCGGCCATCCTTCGAGAAGAACCAGGAATGGACGCCCGCACCAGCCGCTACCACGAGGTCTACGCACGCGCGATGCGCGACCCGGAAGGCTTCTGGGGCGAGGCGGGCCAGGCGATCGACTGGTACGAGCCGGCGAAACGCGTGTTCGACAGGCAAGCCGGTGTCTACGGCCGCTGGTTCACCGGCGCGGTATGCAACACCTGCTACAACGCGATCGACCGCCACGTGGAACGCGGCCGAGCGGCGCAACCCGCCATCATCCACGACTCGCCGGTCACCGGCACCAAGCGCGTCATCACCTATGCGGAGCTGCTGCGCGAGGTCGCGACGCTCGCCGCGGTGCTGCAGGATTTCGGCGTCACCAAGGGTGACCGCGTCATCCTCTACATGCCAATGGTGCCCGAGGCCCTCTTCGCGATGTATGCCTGCGCGCGCATCGGCGCGATCCATTCGGTGGTGTTCGGCGGGTTCGCGGCGAAAGAGCTCGCGACCCGCCTCGACGACTGCAAGCCCAAGCTGATCCTCTCGGCAAGCTGCGGCATCGAGGGCGCGCGCGTCGTGCCCTACAAGCCGCTGCTCGATTCAGCGATCGATCTCGCCAAAGCGAAACCCGAAGCCTGCCTCATCCTGCAGCGTCCGCAGCTCGAAGCCGCGCTCACCGCGGGCCGCGACCACGACTGGGCGAGCCTGCGCGATGCCGCACTCGCAGCGAAAAAAACCGCGCCCTGCGTGCCGGTGCTCGCGACCGACCCGCTCTACATCCTCTACACCTCAGGGACCACCGGCATCCCGAAAGGCGTGGTGCGCGACAATGGCGGGCACATGGTCGCGCTCGCCTGGTCGATGAAATACCACTACGACGTCGCGCCCGGCGAAGTGTACTGGGCGGCCTCCGACATCGGCTGGGTGGTCGGGCATTCCTACATCGTCTACGCGCCGCTGTTTCATGGCTGCACCACGATCCTCTATGAGGGAAAGCCCGTCGGCACGCCCGACGCCGGCGCGTTCTGGCGCGTCATCGCCGAGCACAAATGCGTCGCGATGTTCACCGCGCCGACGGCATTCCGCGCGATCAAGAAGGAAGACCCGACCGGCAAGCTGTTCGCCCAATACGACTTCTCGAAATTCCGCACTTTGTTCCTCGCCGGCGAGCGCGCCGACCCGGCGACGATCGAATGGGCCGAGCAGCTCCTGAAGGTGCCGGTGATCGATCACTGGTGGCAGACCGAGACCGGCTGGGCGATCGCCGGCAATCCGCTGGGCTTGGGCATGCTGCCGGTGAAGCACGGCTCGCCGACCGTGGCGATGCCGGGCTACGACGTGCGAATCGTTGACGAGCAATGCCGGGAGGTCGCCGTCAACGCGATGGGCTCGATCGTCGTTAAGCTGCCGCTGCCGCCCTCGTGCCTGCCGACGCTGTGGCAGCAGGACGAGCGCTTCCGCGAAAGCTACCTCGCCGAATTCCCCGGCTACTACAAGACCGCGGACGCGGGCTTCAAGGACGCGGACGGCTACCTGTTCATCATGGGCCGCACCGACGACATCATCAATGTCGCGGGGCATCGGCTCTCGACCGGCGGCATGGAGGAAGTGCTGGCGAGCCACAAGGACGTCGCCGAATGCGCCGTGATCGGGATCGCCGATACGCTTAAAGGTGAAGTGCCGTGCGGCTTCATCGTGCTGAAAGCCGGCGTGAACCGCGCGCCGGAGGAGATCGAGAAGGAGATCGTCGCGCTGGTGCGCGAGAAGATCGGCCCGGTCGCGGCGTTCAAGCTGGCGATCACCGTCCCGCGTTTGCCCAAAACCCGCTCGGGAAAAATCCTGCGCGGCACCATGAAGAAGATCGCCGATGGCGAGCCGTGGACCATGCCGGCGACGATCGAGGACCCGAAGGTGCTCGAGGAGATCGGCGGAGCACTGAAGGGCAAGGGTGTGGGCGCGTAGAGCGGCATGCTCGGTGCATTCCCCTCCCCCTTGTGGGGAGGGGTTAGGGGTGGGGGTCGTGCGGTGGCAAGCGGGTGGCGCGAGGTGCGCTTCTCACAGCCACCCCCACCCC
>JAXDNZ010000262.1:0-5677 GCA_034669185.1 Hyphomicrobiales bacterium | reverse complement strand
TGCGGTCGAGCGCGATCTCCTCGGCCGGGACATGCCACACGAACCAGACGAATCCGGTGCCGAGCACGAGCGCGCAGACGACCGCCAGCAGCGCGACCGCGCGGACAAGCCGCCGCGGCCACGATCGCGCGGAAACATCCTGGGGCCCGGTCGCCGTCATCGCCTGCCGCCGATCATAGCGCGAAACCACCCTCCTCCGCGACCGCGGACGCCCTCATTCCATCGACGCGAGCGTGCGCTGCACGGTGAGCCGCGACGTCAGGGTCGTGACCGCGGCGACGAGCACGATCAGGCCCACCACCGCGCCATAACCCTCCAGGCCGAGCGAGAGATGCCCGAACAGCGCCCCGATCTGGCTTTCGTCGGGTCCGCCGCCGAACCAGCGCGAGAAAAGCGCCGCCAGCGCGAACAGCACGATCGCGGCGCCGCCGCCGACCGCGCCGCCTTTGAGCCCGACGAGCATGAAGTGGCGCTGGAATTCGCCCGCGATGAAGGATTGCTTGGCGCCCACCACGTGGAGCACCTCGACGATCGGCCGGTTGCTCGCCATCGCGCCGCGGGTCGCGAACATCACCGACAGCATGGTGGCGGCGAGCACGAGGCCGAGCACCGCGAGCCCGGCCGCGACCGCGCTGCGGGCCATCGCGCGCATCCGGTCGACGAAACCGCGATGGTCGTCGAGACTCGCGCCCGGCACCTGCGCGGCAAGCTGCTTGTTGAGCGCCGCAAAGTCGGGCGCGGCGCCCGGTGCGATCCGCACCACGATCAGGCGCGGCACCGGCAACTCGTTAAGCGCAAGACCAGATCCGAGCCAGGGTTCGAGCAGGCGCGTCGACTCGTCCTTGCTGTAGGGCCGCACGGACGCGATCCCCTGGGTGGCGGTTGCGAGCGCGGCCGCGCGCTGCACCGCCGCCTCCACGTCGCGGCCTTCGGCGGGGCGCACCTGAATCGTGACCTCACGCGCGACGTCGGCCTGCCACTCACCCGCCGCCGACCGCACCAGCACGACCGCGCCGAGCGTGAGCGCGGCCAGGAACGTCATGATGGCGATGACCGCGAGCAGCGCGCGGCCGGCGATCGAGTCGGCCGGCACGATCGAGGCGGCCGACTCCGGCAGCGCGCCGATGGCGGGCGCCGGTGTGTCCTCCTCGTCCAGATATTCCCTCTGCGCCGCCATCGCGGCCTCGCTCGTACTCATTGGTACATATGCAGGTGGCCCTCGTGCAGCACCAGCCGGGGCGCGTCATAAAGGTCCATCAGGGCGATATCGTGAGTAGCGATCAAGACCGAGGTACCCGACCTGTTGAGCTCGACAAGGAGATGCAGCAGCCGGCGCGCCAGACTGGGATCAACGTTGCCGGTCGGCTCGTCGGCGAGCAGAAGATGCGGCCGCGCGATCACGGCGCGTGCGATCGCGGCGCGCTGCTTCTCGCCGCCGGACAGGATCGGCGGCAGCGCCGCCATGCGGTCGCCGAGCCCGACCCACTGCAGCAGCTCCACCACCTCGTGGCGGTAGCTCGACTCTTCCCGCCCAATGACCCTCAACGGCAGCGCGACGTTCTCGTAGGTGGTCAGGTGATCGAGCAAACGGAAATCCTGGAATACCACGCCGATGCGACGCCGCAGCGTCGCGAGCGCATCCTGCGATAGCGTCGCGATGTCGTGGCCGAAGAGCGTGATCAGCCCGCGTGTCGGCCGCAGCGCGAGAAACAGCAGGCGCAGCAGCGAGGACTTGCCCGCGCCCGACGGCCCGGTGAGGAACTGGAAGGAGTCCTGCTCGAGCTCGAAGCTGACGTCCCGCAGCACCTCCGGCCCGAGGCTGTAGCGCAGGCCGACGTTTTCGAAACGGACCATCCTCACCTTCCGAATCGCCTCATGTCACGCTCCCCATATTAAGGATGCATTAACGATCTTGGGCGCGACCGTGGCCAAGGTCCGGCAAGACTTGAGATTTTTATGGTTTCCGATTCGTTAACGGACCGCCGCTAGGGTCCGAATCGCTGCCTTTTTCGCGAGCGCGCGATGCTGATCGTCTGCCCGTCCTGCGCCACCTCCTATCAGGTTGGACCAGCCGCCCTCGGCCCCTCCGGCCGCGCGGTGCGTTGCGCCCGGTGCAAGAACATGTGGCACGCGACCCCGAGCGAGGCGCTGGTCGAGGCGGCGCCCAAGCTGACCATCGTGACGCCGCACGGGACACGCGACTTCTTCTCCGGTCCCGCCGCGGACGAGGCCCCGGGGCATCCCGGAGACATCTTGGACGAGCGCGAGACCGATATTGCGTCCGTGGAGGCGCCGCCGATCGCGCCCGACCATCTGCCGGAGGCGGCGCAAATCCGCGACCTCAAGGTCGATCCCGGTACCCCGGCGTCGATCGAGACCGTCGCGGCGCGCCGTGCCGCGCGGCCACGCGCCGAACGCCGGAACCGGCGCGGAATCCTGCGCCGCCTCGCGAACGCGCCGATGCTGATCGCCGCATCACTCGCAGCACTGATCGCGCTGATCGGCTGGCGCGACAAGGTCGTGCGTCAGGTGCCGCAAACGGCATCGCTGTTCGCCGCGGTCGGCCTGCCGGTCAATCTGCGCGGTCTCAGCTTCGAGAACGTGACGAGCAGCACCGAAATCAGCGACGGCATGCCGGTGCTGATCGTCGAAGGAACGATCGTCAACCTCACGCGCAAGCCGCTGGAGGTGCCGCGGCTGCGCTTCGCGCTGCGCAACAACGCGGGTCACGAGGTCTATGCCTGGACCGCGCAGCCGCCAAAACCGACGGTCGGGTCCGGCAACGGCCTGGTTTTCCGCACCCGGCTCGCCTCACCGCCCCCGGACGGCCGCGACGTCATCGTACGCTTCTTCAACCGGCGCGATGTGACCGCCGGGCTGCAGTGAGGACGCGATGGCGGACATGACGGTGCGGGTCCTGTTCGACGCCGACACGATCGCACGACGCAATCGCGAACTGGCCGCCGGGATCAAGGCCGCGGCGCCCGAGCGCCTGCTCGTCATCGCGGTGCTCAAGGGAAGCTTCATCTTCGCGGCCGACCTGATCCGGGCCCTGCACACGGCGGGCCTTGCCCCCGAGGTCGAGTTCGTCTCGCTGTCGAGCTACCGCGAAGGCACCGTGTCGTCCGGCACGGTGACGGTCCTGCACGACGTCGAGAGCGATGTGCGCGGCCGCGACGTCGTGCTGGTCGACGATATTCTGGAATCCGGCCGCACGCTCGCCTATGCGAAGGACTTGTTCGCGGCGCGCGGCGCGCGGCGCGTGCTGACCTGCGTGCTGCTGGAAAAGCCCAACAAGCGCGCGGTCGAGCTCACCGCCGATTTCGTCGGCTTTCATTGCCCGGACGTGTTCGTCGTCGGCTACGGTATGGACGTCGCGCATGCCTACCGGCAGCTTCCGTTCGTCGGTGTCGTCGAGAAAAGTTGAGAGAAAGCTCATGGCACGCATCCTCATCGCCGAAGACGAAGACGCGTTGCGCACGCTCACGGCACGCGCGCTGAGCGGTGCAGGTCACGAGGTGCTGACGGCGGCGGACGGCGGCGAGGCGCTCGACTGCCTTGCCCGCGAGCAAGGCCGCTTCGATCTGCTCCTCACCGACATCAAGATGCCGGTGATGGACGGAATCGCGCTGGCGCTGGCGGCCGCGCGCGACTATCCGCATGTCGTCATCCTGCTGATGACCGGCTATGCCGACCAGCGCGAACGCGCCTCCAATCTCGACGCGCTGATCCATGACGTGGTGACGAAGCCGTTCACGCTCGCCCAGATCAAGGTGGCGGTTGCGGAGGCGCTCGCGCTGGGCAAGGCGCCGGCCGTCGATACGATGACGCACCGTAAGGGCTAGGCCCGAACCGTTGACGGTTAGCCAAGCCACGGGCGCGGTCTCACCCTCCCCTTGTGTGAGAGGGTGACGGCCGCGTGAACCGAAATGCCATGTCCGGGTTAACGTCCGTCCCCGGAGAGGATCCGAGCATGAGCGTCATCAAGGAAGAGAAGACCGTCATGGTGGAACAGTCCGGCCACGCGAGCGGCGTGAAGGCGGCTGTCACTCATAACGGCAAGACCGGCAAGGGCTCAGGGACTGGGACGGCTGATAACGTCGATGAGGCGGTCGCCAAGGCCAGTGAGAAGGCGAAGTCGCAGTCCAAGGCCACAGGCGGCCGGTAGCTCGTCAACAGTCGGCCACGCCGGGCGGACGAACGGCATTGGGGTTGCGAGGACCGCCGGTCGCGGCATTACCGGAAGGCGGCGCCGGGACTCCGGCCGACCGATCCTGGCCTTCGCGGGCGCCCATCGCGGCGGAATTCTTGTCGCGGAGCTGGTTCATGGAAATGTCCCAGCATTGGTTGGTGGCAACAGGCGGAGTCGGGGATTGAGCTGCCGCAGTGCCGTTCATGACAATGGCGAGGGTTAAGCCAAGTCTAGAGCTCTTCATGGCGATCCTCCGGTCTACAGACGCAATGCTGCGCGGAAGAACTCGTTCCGAAGGTCAGGTTCCTGCAGCCCCTGGGGGAGAGGGTGCGTCGGAGTTCGCCGCGACGCGCGGCTAGAAATCCTTGAGCAGCCGCTCGATGTACTCGAGCTCGATCTGCGGGCGGGCCGGGTCGGCGTAGCGGCGGCGCAGCTCGTTGAGGATCTCCTCCGCCCTGCGCCGCAGCGGCAGGCAGTTCGGGCTGTCATTGAGGACGCAGCGGTTCGGATTGCCGTCATCGGTGTCGCGTCCGCGCAGCGGCCGGCCGAGCGGATCGGTGTCGTTGTTGGCGCGCGCGGGTCCCGTCCGGCCGGGCTGGCCCGGTCCGGGGCCCGGCCCGCCTGGCTGCATCTGCTGGGCGAGATTTTGCGCGCCGCGGCGCAGCGCTTCCAGCGCGCGCCCCTGCGCGTCGACCGCGCCGTCCGCATTGCTGTCGCCGAGGGCACCCTCGGCATCGCGCATCGCCTGCTCGGCCTGACCCAGCCCTTCGCCGGGATCCTGTCCCGGACCGGGCTGGCCCGGCTGGTCGGCCTGGCCGCGCTTCTTCATCTCCTCGAGGAGCTTCTTGAGCTGTTCACGCAGCGCCTGCTGATTCTGCTTCAGGTTGCCGAACTGATCGCCCTGCTGCTGCTGCTGCTTTTGCTGCCCCTGCTGCGGCGGCTGCTGCTGACCGCGCGGCCCGCGCTGGTTGCGGCGCTGGTCCTGCCCCTGCCGGAAGGTCTTGTCGCGCAGGTTCTGCTGCTCGCGGATCATGTTGCCGAGCTCGTCGAGCGCCGACGCCATGTCGTCGTCCATGTCGCCGTCCTGCTGACCGGGACGCGCCATCTGCAGGTTCTCGAGCATCTGCTGCAGCTCTTCGAGCATCTTGCGCGCCGCAGCCTTGGCGCCGGATCGCGCCATCTGCTCCATCCGGTCGATCATGTTCTTGAGATCTTGTGGGCGGAGCATGCGCGTATTCGGATCGAGCGGGCGATTCGCGAACTGCTGCGGGTTCTTGCGCATCTGCTCGGCAAGCGCTTGCAGGAACTTGTCGAGCGCCGCGCGCAGCTGGTCCATGAGCTTGCGGATCTCTTCGTCGCTCGCGCCGCGCTCAAGCGCCTGCCGCAACGCCTCCTGCGCGGCACGCAGCGCCGCTTCGGCGTCGGAGAGCTGGCCGTCCTCGATCGTCACCGCCATGCCCCACAGCCGCGCCACGACATCGCGCA
>JAXDNZ010000261.1:0-7236 GCA_034669185.1 Hyphomicrobiales bacterium | reverse complement strand
ACGGTATCCATGCGCCGGGGCTCGACGTGTGCGAGAAGATCGCGCGCGATCTCTCCGACGATGTGTGGATCGTCGCGCCCGAGACCGACCAGTCGGGCGTGTCGCATTCGCTCTCGCTCAACGATCCGCTGCGGCTGCGCGAGGTCGCCGACAAGCACTTCGCCGTGAAGGGCACGCCGACCGACTGCGTCATCATGGGCGTGCGCCACATCATGAAGGACAATCCGCCGGACCTGGTGCTTTCCGGCGTCAACCGCGGGCAGAACGTCGCCGAGGACGTGACCTATTCGGGCACGATCGCGGGCGCGATGGAGGGGACGACCTTGGGCGTGCCGTCGTTCGCGCTGTCGCAAGGCTACGGCCTGGAAACGCGCGGCAATCCGCATTGGGAGACCGCCCTGCATCACGGCCCCGATGTGATCCGCAGGGTGCTGAAGGAAGGCATGCCCCCCGGCGTGCTGATCAACGTCAACTTTCCCGACTGCGCGCCCGACGCCGTGAAGGGGATCGCGATCACCACGCAGGGAAAGCGCGATCAGGATCTGTTGCGCATCGACCCGCGCCACGACGGGCGCGGCAACCCGTATTACTGGCTCACCTTCGCCCGCAAGGAACGCCCCAAGCCGCGCGACGGCACCGACCTGTCGGCGATGCTGAGCAAGCGCATCTCGGTGACGGCGCTGCGCCTCGATCTGACCGATGAGCCGTTCAGCGCGCGGCTCGCGTCGCTTTTCAAATGAGCCCGGGCTGGCGCAGCCTGTTCGGCGGCCGCGACGAGGAGCCGGCCGCGCCCAAGCGCGTGGAGCCGAGGCCGCCCAAGCCCGCGCGCGACGAGAGCGTCGGCCGCATGGAGTTCATGCTGTCGCTGCGCCGGCGCGGCATTTCCGATCAGGGCGTGCTGCGCGCGATGGATGCGGTGCCGCGCGAATTGTTCGTGCTGCCGGAATTGTCCGACGAGGCCTATGCCGATCAGGCGATGCCGATCGCGTGCGGGCAGACCATCAGCCAGCCCTATGTCGTTGCCTACATGACCGAGCAGCTCGACGTGAAGCGCGAGCACCGCGTGCTCGAGGTCGGCACCGGCTCGGGCTATCAGGCGGCGATCCTCGCACAGCTTGCCGGGCAGGTGATCACGGTCGAGCGCTACCGCACGCTTGCCGATTCAGCGCGCATCCGCTTGACCACGCTCGGCTACGAGAATGTCACCGTGGTGGCGGGCGACGGCCTCGCCGGCTGCCCGGCGCACGCGCCTTACGACCGCATCATCGTGACGGCGGCGGCCGAAACAGTGCCGGAGGCGCTGACCGCGGAGCTCGTCGAAGGCGGCATCATGGTGTTGCCCCTCGGCCAGCACGACGGGGCGCAGCGGCTCGTGAAGCTCGTCCGGACCAGGGACGGGATCGCGCGCACCGACCTGATCGCGGTGCGGTTCGTGCCGGCGCTCCCGGGGCAGGCGCGCGAGCTGTGAGGATTCTTAATCAATGTGGCGGGGGCATCATTAGGGTTGCCCTGCCGTTAGGCTTAAAGCTCTGTTTACTGGGGGATGCTTAACTCACTCGTCATCGTATGAGTGAGTTTGTCCATGCGTAGGTTTGTCGAGCCGTCGCGCTCGCGCGCCCTGTCGGGAATTGCCACTGCGGCCCTGCTCGCCGCAGGCGTCGCCGGGTGCAGCAGCGACATGTCCCGTTTCAACGAGAGCCCGTTCGCCTCGCGCCCGGCGCCTCAGCCCGAGACGACCGGCTCGATCCAGCCGGCGCCCACGGGCCGCGTCGAAACGCAGCAACTTGCGCCGCCGCCGCGCACGCAAAACGGTGCGCCCGGCATGGGCTCCTATCAGCCCGAGCCGCAACACGCGCCGCCGCGGCAAGACTACACCGGCTCGATCCCGCCGCAGCCGCAAGGCGCGCCGAACAACGGGGACGGCAGCACCGCGATCACGGTCGCGCAGGGCGACACGCTGGAAGGCGTCTCGCGCCGCTTCCACGTGCCGGTGCATGTGATCATGCAGGCCAACAACATGACGCCGCCGGCGTTCATCCAGCCGGGTCAGCGGCTTGTGATCCCGCGCTACAACGGAACATATACCGCCAGCGCGCCGCCGGCGACGCGTCTCTCCGCAAATCCGGGCTACACGCATAGGGGTCCGGTTGCGGGCAACAATGTCCACGTCGTGCAGGCCGGCGAGACGCTCTATTCGCTGTCCCGCCGCTATCACAAACAGCCGATGCTGATCGCGCAGGCCAACAATGTGGGCCTCGATCACAAGGTGAAGATCGGCGACCGCGTGATCATTCCGGGCGCCGGCCCGATCGCGCCGGTCGCAGCGGTGAAGCCCGCGCCTGTCCCTGCGCAGCAGCAGCGCATTGCCGAGATCAAGCCGAAGCCCGCGCCCATCAAGCCGCAAGGCTCGCCCGGCGTCACGACGCCGCCTCCGACCGCTCATACGGTGACGCCTACGGTCGATCCGACCGCCGAGCAGGCACCGCCCGCACCGCCCGCGGCCCAGCCCGAAGTCACCGGCGCCGCGCCGAGCTTCCGCTGGCCGGTGCGCGGCCGCATCAGCGAAGGTTTCGGCCCACGCCCGAGCGGCGGACAGAATGACGGCATCAATGTCTCGGTGCCGCAGGGTACCCCGATCAAGGCGGCCGAGGATGGCGTCGTTGCCTATGCGGGCAGCGAGCTCAAGGGCTACGGCAACCTCGTGCTGATCCGCCACTCCAACGGCTTCGTCACCGCCTACGCGCACGCCAGCGAACTCAACGTAAAGAAGGGCGAGCAAGTCAAGCGCGGGCAGGTGATCGGCAAGGCCGGCGCGACCGGCAATGTCACGGCGCCGCAGCTTCACTTCGAGGTCCGCAAGGGCGCGACGCCGGTCGACCCGGCGCAATATCTCACGGGCGGCTGAGCGAGAGACGAGCTCTACGATCAGACCCTTCGATTGACCTCCAAGGCCTGATCAGCGCGGGGCGGCAGGTTCTTCCAACGGGACACCGAGCCGCCCCGCGAGGTCTTGCACGTATTGCCAGGCAACACGTCCCGAACGCGAGCCGCGCGTGGTCGCCCATTCGAGCGCTTCGGCACGCAGCGTCTCTGATGCGACCTTGATCTTGTGGTACCCGACATAGCCGTCGACCATCGCGAGGTATTCGTCCTGGCTGCACCGGTGGAAACCGAGCCAGAGGCCGAAGCGATCCGATAGCGACACGCGTTCCTCGACGGCTTCGCCCGGGTTGATCGCGGTCGAGCGCTCGTTCTCCATCATCTCGCGCGGCATCAGGTGGCGGCGGTTCGAGGTCGCGTAGAAGATCACATTGTCGGGACGGCCTTCGATGCCGCCCTCGAGCACGGCCTTCAGCGACTTGTAGGACGTGTCGTCGGTATCGAACGAGAGATCGTCGCAGAACACGATGAAGCGATAGGGCGAGCCGCGCGTCAGCGTCATCAGGTCGGGCAGGCTCTCGATGTCCTCGCGATGGATCTCGACGAGCTTGAGCGTTCCGGACTTCCCGCCATGCGCCGCGTTGATCGATGCGTGCGCGGCCTTGACCAGCGACGACTTGCCCATCCCGCGCGCGCCCCACAGCAACGCGTTGTTCGCCGGCAAGCCCTTCGCGAAACGCTCGGTATTCTCGACGAGCATGTCGCGCACCCGGTCGATACCCTTGAGCAGCGACATGTCGACGCGGTTCACCCTCGGAACCGGCACGAGACGGCGGCCGTCCGGATGCCATACGAACGCGTCGGCTGCGGTCAGGTCGGGCGCGGCCGGCGCGCGCGGGCTCAGCCGGTCGAGCGCGTCGGCGATGCGCCGCAGCGTCACGCCGAGCTCGTCGGTTCCGGCCGGGGTCTTGGCGTCCATGGCACCCTTCGATCGTCCGCGCGACCCTTAGCGAAGGCGCTTTCACCCCGCAAGGCGCGTGCGTCGCAAGCCTTAATTCGGCCCTGCGGCGCCGCATCCCGCAGCGTTGCAATTGGGCCACTGGTGGCTATAGTCCGCGCGGTTTCGACCGCGGGACCGGGATTTGGCCATTGAAGGTCAGCCGAGCCGGCTTAAGTGATCCAAGAGGGGTTCATGCTGATCTCGCCGGCCTACGCGCAGACATCGTCGCCGTTTGGCAGTACCGACATGCTGACGTCGCTGCTGCCGTTCGCGCTGATTTTTGTGATCATGTACTTCCTGATCCTGCGCCCGCAGCAAAAGCGCGTGAAGCAGCATGCCGAGATGGTCAAGAACGTGCGCAAGGGCGACACGGTTGTCACCTCCGGCGGGCTGGTGGGCCGGGTCACCCGGGTGGTCGACGACGACCAGGTCGAGATCGAGATCGCGGACGGCGTGCGCGTGCGGCAGATGCGTTCGATGGTGTCCGACGTGCGCGCCAAGGGCGAGCCCGTCAAGGACGAGGCTTCCGGCTGATCGATAGCCGGGGACAGACAACATGCTCTATTTCTCGCGATGGAAAGCGATAGCGACGCTGTTGACGGCGTTTATCGTCTGTCTGCTCGCGGTTCCGAACTTCTTCCCCGAACAGACCTTGCGCAGCATGCCCAAGTGGGCGCAGCGCCATGTCGTGCTCGGCCTCGACCTTCAGGGCGGTTCGCACATCCTGCTCGAGGTCGACGCCAATTTCGTGCGCAAGGAGAAAGCCGAGCAGCTGCGCGACGAGGTGCGCCGGGTGCTGCGCGAGGCGCGCGTGGGCTACACCGGGCTCGTGGTGCGCGGACTGACGGTCGACGTGCGCATCCGCGAGGGCAGCGACTTTGGCGCCGCGATGACCAAGCTGCGCGAGCTCTCACAGCCGCTCGGCGGGATTTTGAGCGCCACCGGCCAGCGGTCGGTAGATATCAACGATGCCGGCGGCGGCCTCGTCCAGCTTACGATCACGCAGCCGGCGATCACCGAGCGTATCCGCCAGGCGGTGGAGCAATCGATCCAAATCGTCGAGCGCCGCATCAACGAGCTCGGCACGGTCGAGCCGCTGATCCAGCGCCAGGGCGTCGACCGCATCCTTGTGCAGGTGCCGGGGCTGAGCGATCCCGCGCGCCTCCTCGACCTGCTCGGCAAGACCGCCAAGCTCACCTTCCGCATGGTCGACGTCTCGGTCAGCCCGGAGCAGGCAATGCAGGGCCGCGTGCCGCCTGAATCCGAGGTCCTTTATGGGCCGCAGCGGGAAGGCCGCACACCCTACGTGATCGAAAAGCGCATTCTCGTGTCGGGCGAGGACCTGACCGACGCGCAGCCCGGTTTCGACCAGCGCACCAGCGAGCCGATCGTCACCTTCCGCTTCAATACCAATGGTGCGCGCCGCTTCGCGCAGGCGACGCAGGAAAACGTCGGCCGTCCATTCGCGATCGTGCTCGACAACGAGGTGATCTCGGCGCCGGTGATTCGCGAGCCGATCCTCGGAGGCTCGGGACAGATCTCCGGCAGCTTCACGGTGCAGGGCGCGAACGATCTCGCGATCCTGCTGCGCGCCGGCGCGCTGCCGGCGCCGCTGACCGTGATCGAGCAGCGCGTGGTCGGAGCGGGCCTGGGTCAGGACTCGATCGTGAACGGAACGCGCGCATCATACTTCGGCGCGGCGCTCGTCATCCTCTTCATGCTCGTGACGTATGGCCGGTTCGGGCTGGTCGCAAACATCGCGGTCGCGATCAACGTCGCGATGATCTTCGGCGTGCTGTCGCTGCTGAACGCGACGCTGACGCTGCCGGGCATCATCGGCATCGTGCTCACGATCGGCATCGCCGTCGACTCCAACGTGCTGATCTACGAGCGCATCCGCGAAGAGGTGCGCGGCGGGCGCACCGCGATCGCGGCGATCGACGCGGGGTTCACGCGCGCGCTTGCGACCATTCTCGACTCCAACATCACGACCTTCATCGCCGCCGCGGTGCTGTTCTTCATCGGTACCGGCCCGGTGCGCGGATTCGCCGTGACGCTCGGCGTCGGCATCGTCACCACGGTGTTCACCGCCTTCACGCTCACCCGCCTCATCGTCTCGTGGTGGGTGCGCTGGCAGCGGCCGCAGCGCCTCCTGATTTCGTGAGCTGAATGCGCTTTCATCCCAAAATTCCACTGGTCCGCATCGTCCCTGACGATACGACGTTCGATTTCATGCGCTTTCGGCGCATCAGCTTTCCGATTTCGGCGCTGCTGTCGATCGTCGCGATCCTGCTGTTCTTCCATCCCGGGCTCAATCTCGGCATCGACTTCCGCGGCGGCACGCTGATCGAGCTGCAGACCAAGGATGGCCCGGCCGACATCGCGAAGATGCGCTCGACGCTGACCAGCCTGAACCTCGGCGACGTGCAGCTTCAGTCGTTCGGCGGACCCAACGACGTCCTCATTCGCATCGCGCAGCAGCCGGGCGGCGAGGCCGCGCAGCAGGCCGCCGTGGCAAAAGTCCGCGCCGCGCTCGGCCCCGAGATCGACTATCGCCGCGTCGAAGTCGTCGGCCCGCGCGTGTCGAGCGAATTGTTGTCGTACGGGACCATCGGCATCATCGTGGCGATCCTTTCGATCTTGGTTTATCTCTGGTTCCGCTTCGAATGGCAGTTCGCGCTCGGCGCCATGATCGCGAACGTGCACGACCTGGTGCTAACGCTCGGGTTCATGTCGATCACGCAGGTCGATTTCGACCTGACATCGATCGCGGCGTTGCTCACCATCCTCGGATATTCGCTGAACGACACGGTCGTCATCTACGATCGTATTCGCGAGATGCTGCGGCGCTACAAGAAGCTGCCGATGACCGACCTGCTCAACGTCTCGATCAATTCCACGCTGTCGCGCTCGATCATCACGCATTTGACGGTGACGCTGGCGCTGCTCGCGCTGTTTTTCTTCGGCGGCCACGCGATCCACGGCTTCGTGACCACCATGATGTTCGGCGTGGTGCTGGTCGGCACCTACACGTCGGTGTTCATTGCGGCGCCGATCCTGATCTATCTCGGCGTTGGAACCGGCCGGCAGGAAGCGACCGATGGCGAGCCGGTCAAGAGCGCCAACGTTCGGTTCTCAACCTAGCCTGCTGATGGGTGATGACCGGCATCTGCCGCAGGCGGCCGCGATCGAGGCCTACGGCAAGGGCGGCTTTCGTTTCGCCGGCATGTCGCATCGCGGCTCGATCCTGTGCCTGCCGTCAGGAGTTTGGGCCTGGCCAGTGACCGCGCCCGCGGACATCAACGAAGAGTCGCTGGCGCGCGCGCTGGCCAGCCGCGATGTCGAGCTGTTTCTCG
>JAXDNZ010000260.1:0-4368 GCA_034669185.1 Hyphomicrobiales bacterium | reverse complement strand
GCGTCGCCCGGCACCGGCGTGCTTTACACGCTGGCGGCGGGCCTCTCGCGCGGATCGCGCGCGAGCGTCGTCGCGGCCTTCGGCTGCACCATCGGCATCGTTCCGCACATGGCGGCCGCGATCCTGGGTCTCGCGGCGCTGCTGCACACCAGCGCGCTCGCGTTCCAGACGTTCAAATACCTTGGCGTGGCGTACCTTCTGTACATGGCCTGGAACACGCTGCGCGAGCGCGGCGCCCTGAGCGTGCGCAAGGAGGAGGGTCACCGCTCGGATATCCAGGTGACGGTCGAAGCCATCCTGATCAACATCCTGAATCCGAAGCTCTCGATCTTCTTTCTGGCCTTCCTGCCGCAGTTCGTGAGCGTGGATGAGACGCACCCGCTGTCGGTCATGTTCGGCCTGAGCACCGTGTTCATGGTGATGACTTTCGTGGTGTTCGTCGGCTACGGGCTGTTCGCCGCCTCGATCCGCGACCACGTGATCTCGCGTCCGCGCGTTCTGGCTTGGATGCGCCGGACTTTTGCCGCGGCGTTCGTTGCGCTCGGCGCGAAGCTCGCCCTGGCGGAGCGCTGATCTTTTTTCGCTCTCCCCGTGAAACGGGGAGAGGGCAGGGAGAGGGAAGAAAGCTACTTTGCCCTCAGCACCATCTGCGTCTGCGTCACGATCGCGGCGAGCTTGCCGTCGCCGCGCGTGATCTTGGTCTGCCACACCATCGTCGTGCGTCCCCGATGCAGCGGCGTGCATTCGGCGCGCGCCGTATCCCCGAGCGGGATCGCGGCGAAGAAGTTCGTCTTGCTCTCGATCGTGGTCGTGCTCTCGCCGTCCTTCAGGTTCGCAACCGTCGCGATCGCGCCGATGGTGTCGGCGAACGCCATATAGGCGCCGCCATGCAGCACGTTCGGCCGCGTGCACAGGTCTTCGCGCACCTTGAGTTCGCCCATGACCAGTTCCGGCGTCACGCTGACGACGGCAACGCCCATCAGTTTGGCGAACGGCAGGGGATCGAGAGACGGCATGGCGCTTCCTCGGTGCTTGCTTGCCGCCGATCATCGGCGCCGTCATCATGCATGGTCAATGACCCAACAGGTAATGTCTACGGCGAACCGCTTCGGTGCGCGCCTGAAATGGTGGCGCGGCCATCGCGGCCTGTCGCAGCTCGCTCTCGCGGGCGCGGCCGAGATCTCGCAGCGACACTTGAGCTTTCTCGAATCCGCGCGCGCGGAGCCGAGCCGCGACATGGTGCTCCGCCTTGCGGCCGTGCTCGACGTGCCGCTGCGCCAGCAGAACGCGCTGCTGCTGGCGGCGGGATTCGCGCCGGTGTGGCGCGAGAGCGCGCTCGGCGCGCCTGAACTCGCGCAGGTCGATTCAGCGCTCGACTTCATGCTGGCGCAGCAGGAGCCCTATCCGGCCTTCGTGGTCGACCGGCGCTGGAATCTGCTGCGCGCCAATAACGGGGCAGGGCGCTTCGTGGCATTCCTGCTCGGCGCCGTGCCGGACGGTCCGGTCAATCTCGCTGACGCTCTCGTGGCGCCGGATGTCCTGCGTCCGCTGATCGTCAATTGGGAAGAAGTCGCGGCCTATTTCCTGCGCGGCGTGCAGGCCGATGCGATCGCCGACGGCACCGCGGAAACCGCCGAACTTCTCGCGCGGCTGCTGGCTTATCCGGGCGTGCCGCCGCTCTCGCGGGTGGCACCGCTCGACGAATACGGGCCGGTCCTGAGCATGGATTTCCGCAAGGGCACCACGTCGCTGCGCCTGTTCACCACGATCGCGACGCTCGGCACGCCGCGCGACGTGACCTTGCAGGAAATCCGCATCGAGTGCTTCTTCCCGTCGGATCCGGAGAGCGCCGCGCTGCTGCGCGGCTGGGCGGCGGATTGAGCGCCCGATTATCCGCCACGTAATTGCCTTCGCAGGCGGGTGCGGCGAATGTCGCCGCCATGAATGAAACCATCGGCGTCCTGATCGCGGTGCTCTCCTCGTCGTTCGGCGGGATGGCGGGCGCGGTGACGCGGTTCGTGGTCGGCACGATCGACCCGGTGACGCTCGCGGCGTTCCGCTTCGGGATCGGCTTTCTGCTGCTGCTGCCGCTTCTGCTGCTCTTGCGCAGCGCATTGCCGCGCGGCCGCGACTGGCTCGGCGCCGCAGCCCTCGGCATCATGTTCTTTGCGGTATTCTTCGTGTTCTACAATATCGCGCTCGCCTACACGACCGCGGCGCGCGGCGCGTTGGCGCTCTCGACCCTGCCGCTGTGGACCATGGCGGTCGCGGCGCTGCTTGGCGCCGAGTCACTGACCGCGCGCAAGACACTTGGCGTACTGATTGCCGTCGGCGGCGTCGCCGTCGCGTTGCTCGCGGGTCTCGGCATCGCGCCGCAAGGTGCGTGGCGCGGCGATCTCCTCATGGTCGGCGCGACGCTGTGCATGGCGTTCTATAACGTCTGGTCGCGGCCGTTCATCGCGCGCTCCTCGGCGCTCGGATTCGTCACCGCCTCGATGGGCGCTGGCGCGATCTGTCTGGTCGCGGCCGCGGCGCTGAGCGGGGGCTTCTCGGTCATCCGAACGTTCGGCTCCGCGCAGTGGATCGCGGTTCTCTATCTCGGTGCGTTCGGTGGCGCCGCGGCGTTCTTCCTCTGGGTGCTCGCGTTGCGCATGACCACGCCGACGCGCGTCGCCAACACCATGACGGTGAACCCGATAGCTGCCTCGCTGCTTGCGGCGGTGCTGGTTGGCGAGCCCATCGGTTGGAATCTCGTGGTGGGACTGGCCGCGGTCGCGGCCGGGATCTGGATCGCGTCCAGCCGCCCGCCAGGGTCAAGACAAAAAAATGAGCAGGGCCAAAGCCCTGCTCCGATGTCTTGACACATTGCCCTCGTTCCTCGATTTGTCTTTTTGTTCTATCGAGGTGGCAGCGTCTGCACGCGCCGTCGGGCTCTCCCTCCCAAGACTTGGACCGCGTTCGCCGACAACGGTTCTTCGCCGTTTGTTTCGACTGCACGGATTGGTCACGCTAGCCCATCCTGACGTCATTGTCATCACGACAAGCGCAAAGTTGCGCCACAAAACGCACCTCATTCCTGGGCGCAGACGTAGGCACCGGACGCAACCGTTGCGTGCGCACACGGACAATTCAAACGAGACCGCGCCCGGGCGGCTTGGTCGCGCGCATTGACGACAGTGCGATGAAGCCTTGTGGACGTCGCCAGAACGCGTTGATGGCTCTTGTTTTTTCCGCCCCGTTCCGGCTTCACTGCGGCGCGCCGCGACCACGAATCGAGCAACTGATGCGTCTCTCCCGCTACTTCCTGCCGATCTTGCGCGAAACGCCGAAAGAAGCCGAGATCGTCTCGCACCGGCTGATGCTGCGCGCGGGCATGCTGCGCCAAGAGGCCGCGGGCATCTACGCCTGGCTGCCACTGGGTTTTCGCGTGCTGAAGAAGATCGAGCAGATCGTGCGCGAAGAGCAGAATCGCGCCGGCGCGATCGAGCTTCTGATGCCGACCTTGCAGCTTGCCGATCTGTGGCGCGAGAGCGGGCGTTACGACGCCTACGGGCCGGAGATGCTGCGCATCAAGGATCGGCACGAGCGCGAAATGCTCTACGGTCCGACCAACGAGGACATGATCAACGAGATTTTTCGTGCCTCGGTGCGCTCCTACAAGGACCTGCCGCTGAACCTCTATCACATCCAGTGGAAATTCCGCGACGAACAGCGCCCGCGCTTCGGCGTGATGCGCGGTCGCGAATTTCTGATGAAGGACGCTTATTCCTTCGACATCGACGAAGCCGCCGCGCGGCTCTCCTACAACCGCATGTTCGTCGCCTATTTGCGCACCTTCGCGCGCATGGGCCTGCGCGCCATTCCGATGCGCGCCGAGACCGGGCCGATCGGCGGTGACCTCTCACATGAGTTCATCATCCTCGCCGACACCGGCGAGTCCGGCGTGTTCTGCAACAAGGACATCCTGGATCTGCCGGTTCCCGGCGCGGACGTCGACTACGACGGCGATCTCTCGCCGATCGTGAAGCAATGGACGAGCCTTTATGCGGCGACCGAGGACGTGCACGACACAGCGCGGTTCGAGCGCGAGGTTGCTGCCGAGAAGCGCGTGAATACGCGCGGCATCGAGGTCGGGCAGATCTTCTATTTCGGCACGAAATATTCCGAGCCGATGAAGGCCACGGTGACCGGCCCGGACGGGCAGGAGGTGGCCGTGCACATGGGCTCATACGGCGTCGGCGTCACGCGCGTCATTCCCGCGATTATCGAAGCCAGCCATGATGATGCCGGCATCATCTGGCCGGTCAGCGTGGCCCCGTTCGAGGCCATCCTCATCAGCCTGAAGGTTGGCGACGCCGCAACCGATGC
>JAXDNZ010000259.1:0-7142 GCA_034669185.1 Hyphomicrobiales bacterium | reverse complement strand
GCACCACGGGCGAGAGCCCGACGCTGTCGCATGACGAGCACAAGCAGGTGGTCGAATGGTGCGTCGACCAGGCCGACGGCCGGGTTCCGGTCGTCGCGGGCGCGGGGTCCAACTCCACCAGCGAGGCCGTCGATCTTGCCAAGCACGCCGAGAAGGCCGGCGCCGACGCCGTGCTGGTCGTCACCCCCTATTACAACAAGCCCACCCAGGAGGGCATGTACCAGCATTTCAAGGCGATCAACGACGCCATCGGCATCCCGATCCTGATCTACAACATCCCGCCGCGCTCGGTCGTGGACATGTCGGTCGACACCATGAAGCGCCTGTTTGAGCTCAAGAACATCGCGGGCGTGAAGGACGCGACCGCGAACATGACGCGCGTCACGCAGCAGCGCGCCGCGTGCGGCGAGGACTTCAACCAGCTCTCCGGCGAAGACATCACGGCGCTCGGCTTCAATGCGCATGGCGGACACGGCTGTATCTCGGTGACGTCGAACGTCGCGCCGCGGCTGTGCTCCGAGTTCCAGGCGGCCTGCGGACGCGGCGACTACGCGGCGGCGGTGAAATTGCAGGACAAGCTACACATGTTGCACATCAACCTGTTCGTCGAGACGAGCCCCGCACCCGTGAAGTACGCGATGTCGCTGATCGGCAAGTGCTCGGACGAGGTGCGGCTGCCCATGGTGCCGGCCTCCGAGAAGGCGCGTGTTGCGGTGCGCGACGCGATGGTGCATGCGGGCCTGATCAACTGAGTCCGTCGGCATGAACGATCTCACCCGGATCCCTTGCGTGCTGATGCGCGGCGGCACGTCGCGCGGACCGTTTTTCGTTGCTTCCGATCTGCCGTCCGATCCGGCCGAACGCGACGCGGTGTTGATCGCCGCCATGGGCGCCGGCCACGAACTGCAAGTGGACGGAATCGGCGGGGGCCATCCGCTCACCAGCAAGGTCGCGATCGTCGGGCCGTCCAAAAGGGCGGGGGCGGACGTCGACTACCTGTTCGCGCAGGTCAACGTGCAGCACCGCAGCGTCGACACCTCGCCCAATTGCGGCAACATGCTCTCCGGCGTCGGGCCGTTCGCCATCGAGGCAGGCCTGATCGCGGCGTCGGACGGCCGCACCACGGTGCGCATCTTCAACGTCAACACCGGCAAGCTGATCGAGGCCTCGGTCGCGACGCCGGCAAGCGCCGTGACCTATGACGGCGACACCGCGATCGACGGCGTGCCGGGGAGCGCCGCGCCGATCTATCTGACCTTTCTCGACGCGGTCGGCTCCAAGACCGGCAAGCTGCTGCCGAGCGGCAACCCGGTGGATCGCATCGACGGGGTCGACGTGACGCTGGTCGATGCCGCCATGCCGCTGATGCTGGTGCGCGCGGCCGATCTCGGCAAGACCGGTTACGAGACGCCGGGCGAACTCGAGGCAGATCGCGTGTTCATGGCGAGGCTCGAATCGCTGCGCATCAAGGCCGGCCACCTGATGGGCATCCCTGACGCCGCCGACCGCGTGATCCCCAAGCCCTGCCTGATCGCGGCGCCCAAGACCGCCGAAGCCAGGCTCGCGGTGCGCTATTTCACGCCGCACCAGTGTCACAAGTCGCTCGCGATCACCGGCTCGGTGGCCCTCGGGATGGCCTGCGTCACGCCCGGCACGCTCGCGGCCGAGATCGCGGGCCGGATCGATCTTCCGGCGACGCTCGCATTCGAGCACCCTGCCGGCCAGATCGAGGCAAGGCTTGAGAACCGGCCCGGCCTGCCTTATCCGGTCGCATCGCTGGTGCGAACCGCGCGGCGCCTGTTCGAGGGCTCGGTGCTGATCAAGCGTTCGGCCATGCGGCTGACCGCGGCGGCCTGACGGCTTGCCCGGGTCAGGCGCGATCACTACACCAACGGTACGTCTGGCGAGTCGCAGCTCGCGTGCCGGTACATGGCATCCCGGGATCGTGAAATGAAAAGAGAGTTCCTGCTCAAGGGCCTGTCGGCGTTTCTTGGCGTCGTTTGCAGCGCCTCACTGGCCTCCGGCGAGGATACGCCCGCAGGCTGGTCGGTCGAGGTGAAGCCGAAGCGGGCTGTGATGAGCTACGCGCCGGAAGCCAACGGTCCGCGGCTCCTGATTATCGCCTGCATGCGGGACACCGAAGAGTTCGGCATGTACTCGACCGGCTTGATGGCCGGCGCCAAGCCGCATGGGGGCATCCTGACGATGCAACTCGTCAACAGCGGCATGAAATACACGGTGCGCGGCGAGCCCGGCATCGACAGTGCCAGCAACCAGCCGGCATTCAGCTACGAGACCAACATCGATTCCAAGGCGCTGGGCATGATCCGCGCCGAGCTGATGCCGTTGCTGCAGGCCAAGGGTCCGATCGTGGTGACGATCGGGCAGCAGGAACGCAAAGTGCCGGTCGCCGGCATGGCGGAGCCGTTGAAGAAGTTTTCCGCCGTCTGCTTCGGCGGCCGCTAGGAGACGCGATGGCGGCAAAGAAGGATCCGCCGCGCAAGGTGGTCGCCGACAATCGCAAGGCGCGCTTCAATTACGCGATCGGCGAAACGTTCGAGGCCGGCATCGCGCTCACCGGCACCGAGGTGAAGTCGCTGCGTCTGGGCAAGGCAGCGATCGCGGAGTCCTACGCGGACTCGCGCGGGCGCGAGATCTGGCTCCTCAACGCCAATATCCCCGAATATCTGCAGGCGAACCGCTTCAATCATGCGCCCAAGCGCGCGCGCAAGCTGCTGATGCACCGTCGCCAGATCGACAAGCTGATCGGCGCGGTCGAGCGCGACGGCATGACGCTCGTCCCGCTCAAGCTCTATTTCAACGACAAGGGCCGCGCCAAGGTCGAGCTTGCGCTCGCCAAGGGCAAGAAGCTGCACGACAAGCGCGAGACCGAGAAAAAGCGCGACTGGGATCGCGAGAAGGGCCGCCTGATGCGGCAGAAGGGCTAGTTCGCGCTTTCGTCACGAACTCGTGACCCGCGCGGCGCCGCCGCCGCTCCGTTTGCTGCAACCCGTTTCCACACCGCCCGTACCTCGTCGCGTCATCGCCGGGGGCGACCCTCCCGGTATCGCAAACGATAACGGGAGTTCCCCATGCTTCATCACGCAAAGACGCTCGCCCTCGCCGGCGCGCTGGTTGCGTCGTCGCTGCTCGGCACCGCGGCGAACGCGGCTTCGATCATCGGTCTGGTCGACGGCAAGACCCTCGTCTGGGTCGATCCGGCGACGAAAAAGGTCACCGGCAAGGCCGACATCAAAGGTGCGGCGAATGTCGTGGGCATCGACGTTCGTCCGTCCGACGGCATGCTGTACGCCGTCACCGCCGACGGCGGCATCTACACGGTCGACGCCAAGACCGGCGCCGCCACGATGAAGAGCAAGCTGTCCGAGACGCTAAAGGCCGGCACGACCGTGACGGTCGACTTCAACCCGGTTGCGGACCGGTTGCGCATCATCACGTCGGAGGGCGTCAACCTGCGCGTCAACGTCGACGACGGCAAGGCGACGGTCGACGGCGCGCTGAAGTTCAAGGACGGCGACGCGCAGGCCGGCAAGACGCCGAAGGTTGTTGCCGGCGCCTATACGAACTCGTCCAACCCGAAGCCGGCCGGCACCGCGCTTTATGATATCGACGAGGCCGGTCACCTGCTGTCGCAGGCGCCGCCGAACGACGGCATCCTGAATACGATCGGCATGCTCGGGGTGAAGCTCGACGGCCCGGTCGCGTTCAACATCGTCGCCAAGGGCGAAGACAACGCGGCGTGGCTCGTCACCGGCGGCACGCTCTACTCGGTCGACCTCAAAACCGGCAAGGCGACCGCTGCCGGCAAAATCGAGGGCCTGACCGGCAAGCTCAGTGATATCGCCTGGATCGACTGATTGCGATCAGGCCGTCCGGAAAGGTGTCCCCGCTGGAGTTGACGGCTTGTGACCAACGGCCCGCCTGCCAAGGCGGGCCGTCGCGATTGCGGCTCCCAATCCCTCAGGCCTCGGGGAGTCGAGGCGGGTTAGACCTTCACCTTCTTGAAGTTCGCCGTGGCCTTGTCCCAGTTCACCGTGTTCCACCAAGCCTTCAGATAGTCGGCCCGGCGGTTCTGGTATTTCAGGTAATAGGCGTGCTCCCAGACATCGACGCCGATCACCGGGCGCCCGCCGAGCGCGATCGGCGTGTCCTGGTTGGCGGTCGAGACGATGTCGAGCTTGTTGTCCTTGGTGACCACGAGCCACGCCCAGCCTGAGCCGAAGCGGTCGCCCGCCATCTTGTTCATGGCGTCCTTCATCTTCTCGGTATCGCCGAACTCGCCATCGATCGCCGCCTTGAGCTCGGCTGCCGGCGCCTTCGCGCCGCCCGGCGTCATCAGGTCCCAGAAGAAACTGTGATTCCAATGGCCGCCGAGATTGTTCTGCACGGCGGTCCGGATCTGCAGCGGTACGGGGCTCGGATCGGCGAGCAGCTTCTCGATCGGGATGGTGCCGAGATCGTGGAATTGCTGGGTGAGCTCGTTGAGCTTTGCCACATAGGCGGCATGGTGCTTGTCGTGATGGATCATCATGGTCTGCGCATCGATGTGCGGCTCAAGGGCGTCGAAGCCGTAACCCAGCGGCGGCACCTGAAACGGCCCGGACGGCGCGGTTTGAGCGAGCGCGGTCCACGCGGTCAGCGGCGTGGCGGCGAACACGGCCCCGCCTGCGATCAGTCTGAGGCTTTGTCGTCTGTTCATGGCCTAGATCCTTGTCCTGTGGCGGATGCGGCTGTATCGGATGACCGGGAGGGGGATAAGGCGACCGCAGGCCGCGTCGAGCGATAACGCGGTCGGGCGGTTCGGGTTGCACGGTGCGAATCACCGGGGTGTTCGTGCGGACTCTCGAGATTCTCGCGTAGCCGATTGATTTGACAGGAATAAGATGGCCGTTCTTCGCGACCCGCAAGAACTGCCCGAACATCTGCCGGTGCCGGTTGATGACGGGGCCGCGCGGCACCTGACGGGGGCGAAACTGCCGGCGCTGGCGCTGCCCGGAACCGATGGATCACAGGTCGACCTCTCACGGCTGTCCGGCCGCACCGTCGTCTACGTTTATCCGCGCACCGGCCGGCCGAACCAGCCGTTGCCGACCGGGTGGGACGGCATTGCCGGTGCACGCGGCTGCACGCCGCAATCCTGCGGTTTCCGGGATCACTTCGCCGAGATCAGAGCGCTCGGGGTCGCGCAGCTCTATGGGCTCTCCACCCAGACCACCGACTATCAACGCGAGGCGGTCGAACGCCTGCATCTGCCGTTCGCGATTCTGTCGGACGCGGAGTTGAAATTGACGCGCGCGCTAACGCTTCCGACCTTCGAGGTCGACGGCATGGTGTTGATCAGGCGCATGGCCTGGGTCGTCGATGACGGTGTGATCTCGAAGGTGTTCTATCCGGTGTTTCCGCCCGACAAGAACGCCGCAGAGGTTGTCGCGTGGCTCGCCGCCACCCGGTGAGACGTCAAAGAGGGGGAAAGCACGATGGTGAAGCTGCAGGTGCTCTACGGCCATCCGAAGGATCCGGCCGCATTCGAGGCCTACTATCGCGATCCGCACACGCCGATCGCCGTGAAGGTGCCGGGCCTGCGCCGCTTCGACGTCGGCAAGGTGGTGGGCGCGCCCGGCGGCGGGCAGCCGGCCTATTACCGCACGGCGGACCTGTTCTTCGACGACATGAACGCGCTGCAGGCGGCCCTCTCGTCACCCGAGGGGCAGGCCGCCGCCAACGATCTCGCCAATTTCGCGACTGGCGGCGTCACCCTGATGGTTGTCGAGACTCAGGATCTCTTGTCCAAGTAGGCGCGCGCGGCTTTGAACACGGCGCGGAACATGTCGGGCGTCAGCACGCCCGTGTTGGTGTTGTAGCGCGAGCAGTGATAGCTCGCGAACAGCGCGAAGCGATCGATCGAATAGGTGCCGCCGTGCGCGAAGGGAGAGGCCGATCGCTTGGCTTGCAGCGCGGCGAGCGTCGTATCGTGCGAGATGCGGCCCAGCGTGACCAGCGCCTGGAGCGCCGGCATTTCGGCGATCGTGCTTTTCAGGAAATCCCGGCAGGTGCGGATTTCCTCGGTCGTCGGCTTGTTCTCCGGCGGTACGCAGCGCACGCCGTTGGTGATGCGTGCATCGATCAGCGTCAGGCTGTCATCGGGGCGCGCCTCGAAGCGGCCTTGCGCGAAGCCGTATTCGAGAAGGGTCGTGTAGAGGAGGTCGCCGGCGTAATCGCCGGTGAACGGGCGGCCGGTGCGGTTCGCGCCGCGCAGCCCCGGCGCCAGTCCGACGATCAGAAGACGCGCATCGACCGGACCAAACGAGGCAACCGGCGCATTGTGCCATGTCGGCTCCTTGGCGCGCCATTCTTCTCGAAATGCGACGAGGCGCGGGCAGCGCGGGCAGTTGCGGCCCGGCTTGCCGCTGGTCATCATCGGTTCGATCAATCTTCCTCGAACTCGTCGTCGGCCGCGCCTGCGCCCGCGCGCTGCGGGACCGCCGGACGCTGCAGGAATTGCGGGTGGCGCTCGCGCGGTTCGCGCGGCTCACGCGGGGGACGATCGCCCGGATCGCGTCCGATCTTCGGCTGCAGCTCCACGATATCGAGGAAGATGTCAGCCTGACGGCGCAGTTCGTCCGCGACCATCGGCGGCTGCGTCGAGATGGTGGAGACCACCGTCACGCGCACGCCGCGCCGCTGCACCGCCTCGACCAGGGAGCGGAAATCGCCGTCGCCCGAGAACAGCACCATGTGATCGATGTGCGGCGCGATATCCATCGCGTTGACCGCAAGCTCGATGTCCATGTTGCCCTTGACCTTGCGGCGGCCGGACTGGTCCACGAACTCCTTGGTCGCCTTGGTCACGACCGTGTAGCCGTTGTAGTCAAGCCAATCGATCAGCGGACGGATCGAGGAGTATTCCTGATCTTCGATCACCGCCGTGTAGTAGAAGGCGCGTAAGAGATAACCGCGCGATTGGAATTCGCGCAGCAGGCGCTTGTAGTCGATGTCGAAGCCGAGCGTCTTGGCGGTCGCGTAGAGGTTCGCGCCGTCTATGAACAGCGCGATCTTTTCTTGCGGTACGGACATGGGGGTGTCTCGTGTTCTCGTGATTGAAACCAATGCTATCGGGCGGG
>JAXDNZ010000258.1:0-4086 GCA_034669185.1 Hyphomicrobiales bacterium | reverse complement strand
CAGGAGCACGGGGGAAGCGCGGTCGGCGCCCAATTCCTCGACCTTGGCGCCGGCCGCCGCGAAGGCATCGAGCGGAATGTATACGCGGTTGAGCGCGCGATAGTCCTTGCCGCAATCCTGCAAGTGGTTGTTGATCTGCAACGCGGCGCAGAGCGCATCGTTCGCCGCCCAGGTGGCGCGGCTCTCGCCGTGGACGTCGAGCACGAAGCGTCCGACCGGCATCGCCGAGTACGCGCAATACGAAATGAGATCGTCCCAGTCCCGGTAGCGCAGCTTGGTCACGTCGAGCCGGAACGCGGTCAGCAGATCTTGCGCGTGGCGTGGCGAGAGCGCACGCGCTGCGAGCGCGGCACGCAGCGCGACGGCCTCGCGATTTTCCTCGCCGTCGCCGAGCAGATTCTTCTCCATCCGATCAAGCTGGCCGATCTTCTCGCTTTCGCTGAGCGATGGATGATCCGCAATATCGTCGGCGACGCGCACGAACTCATAGAACGCGAGGATCGGCGCGCGATGGCGCGCGTCGATCAGCCACGACGCGACGGGAAAATTCTCGTCGCGATGGCCCTTGCCCGATCGCAATTCCGCGGCCGCGGTCATTTCGGTCCTGACGCTTTCGCCTGCACGCGCCCTTTCCACGCACCGCCCTTTCCGGCGGCGTACTGGTAGGCGGAATCCAGCGTGTAGAGCATGTAGAGGAAACTGATAGCGGGCAGGGCAAGACCCCACAAGGGCGAGGCCCGATAGTAACGAAGCGTCGGCTGGAACGACACCGCCATCAGAAACCAGGCAATGATTCCAAGCACTTGCGCCCAGCCGCCAGCAAAGATCGCCGCCGCGGGCGGAACCAGATAGATCAGCGCCATGCCAAGCACGGTGCCGGCGAGCAGCAGCGGCGAATAGCGCAGCTGCGCATAGGCTGAGCGCGCCACCATGCGGCGGATTTCGCCCCAGCCCGGATAGGGGCGAATGCTGTGCGAGCGGTCGGTCAGCCCGAGCCAGATCCGACCCTGTGCCTTTAGGGCGGCGGCGAGCGCGCAGTCGTCGATCAGCGCATCACGGATTACGTCGATGCCGCCAGCCGCGCGCAACGCGTCCGCACGCACCAGCATCACGCCACCCGCCGCTCCCGCGGTCCTGTAATCCGGGTTGTTCACCCAGCGGAACGGGTAGAGCATCTGAAAGAAGAAGATGAAGGCCGGGATGTGCACGCGTTCGGCGAGATTGTCGCAGCGCCATTTCGCGGTGAGCGAGGTGAGCACAAGGTTGTGGGCCTCGGCCTGCGCGACGAGCCAGCGTGTCGTGTCCGCCGCGTGCGTAATGTCCGCGTCGGTGAGGAAGAAGTATTTTGGCGCGAGCGCCTCGGCCGCCGCGATGCCTTGCTTCTCGGCCCAGAGCTTGCCGGTCCATCCGGCAGGCAAAGGCTGACCTGTCACGACGGCGAGCCGCTCGGCGACGCCGACGCCCGCAGCCGCGCGGCGCGCGATGTCCGCGGTGCCGTCACTGCTGTCGTCGTCGACCAGCACGATCGACAGCGCCGGATAGTCCTGCGCCAGCAGCGAGCCGATGCTTTGCGCGATCGCGTCGGCCTCATTACGCGCCGGCACGACCGCGACGACGCGGGGCCATCCGGCCGGCGCCGGCGGCATACCGTCGTCGCGCTCACGGCACAGCCAGAAGCCGCCATGCGCGAACACAAGATAGAGCCAGATTGCGAGCGCGATCGCCGAAAGGATCAATGCCACCATGCGGTCGGACCATATCGCCCGCATGCGTTCGCGGCCATCCTTCGAGACGCGACCCTTCGGGTCGCTCCTCAGCGATGAGGACTGCGTGTTGCGACCTCACCCTGAGGAGCCGGCCGAGACGCAGCGTCGGCGGGCGTCTCGAAGGACGAGGTCGCGTGGCAAATCCGGCTGCGCCGGTTGATCGTCCCGTGCCCCAATGCCATAGGACCGCGGCCGCGCCGATTAACGACCGTCCTTCATTCCGCTTGCACGCCGTTCCGTGACCTGATGACTTCCCGCCCATGAACGCCACGAACGCACAAACCCAGTTCCGCCAGCGGCTCGATCAGGTCGCGGCCGACACCGAGAGCCTGCTCGACCGACTGCTTGGCGCAGCAACGCTCGACGGCGAGCGCGCGCGGCCGCAGCGCGTCATCGACGCGATGCGCTATGTCGCGTTGGGAGGCGGCAAGAGACTGCGGCCGTTCCTCGTGGTCGAAACCGCCGCGCTATTCCGCGCGCCGCGCGAACAGGCGCTGATGGCCGGCGCGGCGCTCGAATGCGTGCATTGCTATTCGCTCGCCCATGACGATCTGCCGGCGATGGACAATGACGATCTGCGCCGCGGCCGGCCGACCGCGCACAAGAAATTCGACGAGGCGACGGCGATCCTCGCGGGCGACGGGCTCCTCACCTTCGCATTCGACATTCTGTCCCGTCCCGAAACCCATCCGAGCGCGGCCGCCCGCATCGAGCTGGTGATGGCTCTTGCTCGCGCCTCCGGGCTCGGCGGCATGGTCGGCGGGCAGATGCTCGATCTTGCTGCCGAAGGCCGCTTCGATGGCGGCAAGGCGAAACCGCTCGGGGTCGACAAGATCCGTCTCCTCCAATCGATGAAGACCGGTGCGTTGTTGCGCTTCGCCTGCATCGCCGGTGCGATCCTGGGGGGAGCGACGGCGGTGCAGCGCGACGCGCTTGACCGTTACGGCTCCGCGCTCGGCGAAGCCTTCCAGATCGCCGACGATCTCCTCGACGTCGAGGGCGACGCCGCGACCGTCGGCAAGGCGACCGGCAAGGACGCGGCCGTGAACAAGGGCACGTTCGTGATCGTACTCGGGCTCGATCAGGCCAAGGCGCGGCTCGCCAAGCTCGTTAATGAAGCGGAAGCGGCGCTCGCGCCGTTTGGCCGCGACGGCGATGTGCTGAAAACCGCGGCGCGGTTCGTGGCGGAGCGCAAGGCATGACGGCAACAACCGCGCCCACCGCGCAAATCCCCGGCGTCTACCGCCGCCGCATCGGCGACATCGTGGTGACGGCGATCAGCGACGGCTATCTCGACGCGTCATACGACTTCACCCGCAACATCACGCCGCAGGACGCCGAGCGCATCCTGAAAGAAGCCTACCGGCCGGCGCCGCCGCGCGTCTCGATCAACACCTTCATCATCCATTCGGCCGGGCGCATGGCACTGGTCGATACCGGCTCCGGCAACAAGATGGGACCGACGCTCGGCCATATGCCGGACAATCTCGCCGCCGCCGGCATCGATCCGAAGGCGATCGACACGATCCTGCTCACGCATATGCACCCGGATCATTCGAACGGACTGACCGACGACAACGGCGTCGCCAAGTTTCCGCATGTCGAGCTGGTTGTCGCCGAGCGCGACGTCGATCACTGGTTCGATGATGCCGCGATGTCGGCGGCGACCGAGCGGCAGAAGATGCGATTCTTCCGCTGGGCGCGCGAGCAGATCGCGCCGTACCAGAACCAGCGCCGCGACGCGCGCGGCGAGGTGTTTCCCGGCGTGACGACGATCCCGCTTTACGGGCACACGCCGGGCCATACCGGCTATCTTGTCGCATCGAAGGCCGAGCAGCTTCTGATCTGGGGCGACATCGTGCACATGCCCGATATCCAGACGCGCCGGCCGGATGTCTTCATGGAGCCGGACGTCGACGGCGCGGCCGCGGTCGCGACCCGCAAGCGCATCTTCGACCAAGTGGCGACCGACCGGCTGCTCGCCGCCGGCATGCACATGCATTTTCCAGGGTTCTTGAATCTCAATAGCCGCCCGGGGGGCGGCTATGAACTGGTGCCGGAAATTTGGGATCAGGCGTTCCGGTAACGCCCGGGCGTCTGCGCGATCAGCGAACCTGCGAGGCGTTGGTGGTCGCGATGGTGACGGACGTCGTCGCCTTCACGACCGGGCCGTAGGCGCGCGACGCCAAGCCGTCGGTGCGGGTGGCGACACCCGAAGCCGAAACGACCGCCACGAACACCAGCGAAACCGCGACCGCGAGCAGCGTGATCTTCGCGTGGGTCTTGCCGTTGGCGCTGGTCAGCGAATGGTTCATGGGGC
>JAXDNZ010000257.1:0-4441 GCA_034669185.1 Hyphomicrobiales bacterium | reverse complement strand
CAACATCCTGCGGCCCATGGTGTGTTGCGTTTGGTCCTTGAACTGGATGGCGAAGTCGTTGAACGCGTGGACCCGCACATTGGCCTGCTCCATCGCGGCACCGAGAAGCTGATCGAGGCCAAGACCTACGTCCAGGCGATCCCGTATTTCGACCGGCTCGACTATGTCGCGCCGATGAACCAGGAACACGCTTTCTGTCTTGCGGCGGAGAAGCTGCTCGGCGTGAAAGTGCCGCGCCGCGCGCAGCTTATCCGGGTGCTCTACTGCGAGATCGGGCGGCTCCTGTCGCACATCCTCAATGTCACCACGCAGGCGATGGACGTCGGCGCGCTCACACCGCCGCTGTGGGGCTTCGAGGAACGCGAGAAGCTGATGGTGTTCTATGAGCGCGCCTCCGGCTCGCGCATGCATGCCGCGTACTTCCGCGTCGGCGGCGTGCGTCAGGACCTCACGCCGAAGCTGATCGACGACATCGAGGCGTTCTGCGACCACTTTCTGACAGTCTGCGACGACCTCGAGGAGCTGCTCACGGGAAACCGCATCTTCAAGCAGCGCAACGTCGACATCGGCGTGATCTCGCTCGAAGACGCCTGGAAGTGGGGCTTTTCCGGCGTGATGGTGCGCGGCTCGGGAGCAGCCTGGGACCTGCGCAAGTCGCAACCGTACGAGTGCTACGCCGAGATGGATTTCGACATCCCGATCGGCAAGAACGGCGACTGCTATGACCGCTACTGCATCCGCATGGAAGAGATGCGCCAGTCGGTGCGCATCATGCGGCAGTGCGTTGAAAAATTGCGCGCCGCGGACGGGCAGGGGCCGGTCTCCGTCAAGGACCAGAAGATCGTGCCGCCCAAGCGCGACGAGATGAAGAAGTCGATGGAAGCGCTGATCCATCATTTCAAGCTCTACACCGAGGGCTTCCACGTGCCGGCCGGAGAAGTCTACGCGGCGGTCGAGGCGCCCAAGGGCGAATTCGGCGTCTATCTCGTCGCCGACGGCACGAACAAGCCGTACAAATGCAAGATCCGCGCGCCCGGCTTCGCGCATCTGCAAGCCATGGACTTCATGTGCCGCCACCACATGCTGGCGGACGTGTCGGCGATCCTCGGCAGCCTCGACATCGTGTTCGGCGAGGTGGATCGATGAAGCTCGCCACGCAAACCGGGCTCGGGACCGCGCTCAGTATCGCGGCTGCGGTGCTGGTGACCGCGCAGGCGTTTCAGGCGCCGGCCAAGCCGCGCAAGGCGCGCGACATCGTGCCGGTCAGCGACGGGATGCAGGGCGCGCTGACTGGCGTGTGCCAGATGTATCCGGCCGAATGTCGGTTCAACGCGGATGGCTCGGTCGCGCGCGTCACCGGCCGCCGCATCGTGCCGGGCGCGGATCGCGCCGTGCTGCGGCACTTCCAGACCGAGATCGGCTCTGTACAGGAGCCGTCTTGGAATGGTCCGGCGGCGATGTCGCGTGCGCGCAGTTCGGAAGACTGAGCATGTCCGTCCGACGCCTCGCCGAGCCGCATCTTCAGCCGAAGGAGTTCTCCTTCACGGCGGAGAACCGCGCGTGGGCTGACACGGTGATCGCGCGCTATCCCGAAGGCCGGCAGGCGTCGGCTGTGATCCCGCTATTGTGGCGCGCGCAGGAGCAGGCGGGCGGTTGGCTGCCGCAGAAGGCGATCGAGCACGTCGCTGAAATTCTCTCGATGGCGCGCATCCGCGTGCTCGAGGTGGCGACCTTCTACACGATGTTCCTGCTCTCGCCGGTGGGCAAGAAGGCGCACGTGCAGGTGTGCGGGACGACGCCCTGCCGGCTGCGCGGTGCGGACGCGCTGTTCGCGGTGTGCGCGCGCAAGATTCATCCCGAGCCGTTCCATATCTCGGCGGACGGCAATTACTCATGGGAGGAGGTCGAGTGCCTCGGCGCCTGCGTGAACGCCCCGATGGTGCTGATCTGGAACGATACCTACGAGGATCTGACCGCCGAGAGCTTTGAGAAGGTCCTCGACGGCTTCACCAACGGCAGACCGGTGAAGCCCGGGCCGCAGATCGACCGCCAGTTCTCCGCGCCGATCGGCGGGCCGAACACGCTGACCGATCCGATGCTCTATGGCACCTATGGCGGCGACAACACGGGCGCGCCGCTGACCGATGCCGAGGCCAAGAAGCCGGGTGCCGCCGCGAACGTGCGCGAGGCCGCCGTGCCGAAGCCGCCGGTCGGCGATGGTTCGAGGGCATGATGTTTCAAGACAGGGAGCCATCATGACCGCGCAAGCATTGCGCTACATCGCGCTGCATTCGGCGGGGGGTGCGGTGTTCGGCTTCGCGCTTCAGTATTTCGCGCTCGGCACAAGCCTGGAGATGAGCGCGCTCTGGGCCGTCATTTTTGGAGCGGCGGCAGCCGGGCTTGCCTGGCATCAGAGCAGACGTTAGGGCCGGGACATCATGCTCGAAGACAAGGACCGCATCTTCAAGAATCTCTACGGCCAGCACGATTGGGGCCTGAAGGGCGCGCGCTCGCGCGGTGCGTGGGACGACACCAAGGCGATCCTCGAAAAGGGGCGCGATAGCCTCGTCAACGAGATGAAGGCTTCGGGCCAGCGCGGACGCGGCGGCGCGGGCTTTCCGACCGGCCTCAAGTGGTCGTTCATGCCGAAACAATCGGACGGGCGGCCGAGCTATCTCGTCATCAACGCCGACGAGTCCGAACCCGGCACCTGCAAGGACCGCGAGATCATGCGGCACGATCCGCATCTGCTCGTCGAGGGCTGCCTGATCGCCGGCTTCGCGATGGGCGCGGTCGCTTGCTATATCTATGTGCGCGGCGAGTTCATTCGAGAACGAGAACGTCTCCAGGCTGCGATCGACCAGGCCTACGAGGCGGGGCTGATCGGCAAGAACGCATGCGGCGCGGGCTACGACTACGACATCTATGTGCACCATGGCGCGGGCGCCTACATCTGCGGCGAAGAAACCGCGCTGCTCGAAAGCCTCGAAGGCAAGAAGGGCCAGCCGCGCCTCAAGCCACCGTTCCCGGCGAATGTCGGGTTGTACGGTTGCCCGACCACCGTCAACAACGTGGAGACGATCGCGCAGGCGCCCGACATCATGCGCCGCGGCGCGGCGTGGTTCTCCTCGATCGGCCGGCAGAACAACACCGGCACCAAGTTGTTCTGCATTTCCGGCCACGTGAACAAGCCGTGCAACGTCGAAGAGCAGATGGGCATTCCGCTGCGCGAGCTTTTGGAGAAGCATGCGGGCGGCGTACGCGGCGGCTGGGACAATCTGCTTGCCGTGATTCCGGGCGGCTCGTCGATGCCGCTGGTGCCGGCCGGCGCCGATCAGGCCGACACGCTGCTGATGGATTTCGACGGCTGCCGCGACAAGAAGTCCGCGCTCGGCACCGCGGCCGTGATCGTGATGGACAAGTCGACCGACATCATCCGCGCGATGGCGCGCATCTCATACTTTTACAAGCACGAGAGCTGCGGCCAGTGCACGCCCTGCCGTGAGGGCATGGGCTGGATGTGGCGCGTGCTCATGCGCATGGCCGAAGGCCGCGCCCACAAGCGCGAGATCGACATGCTGATGGACGTGACCAGGCAGATCGAGGGGCACACCATCTGCGCGTTCGGCGACGGCGCGGCCTGGCCGGTGCAGGGGCTCTTGCGCCACTTCCGTCCGGAGATCGAGCGTCGGATCGACCAGTATTCGGCGAACCCGCATCCCGAACCCGTGCGCGTAGCGGCGGAGTGACGATGACGACCCAGGACACGTCAGGATCGGCCGCTACTGAGGCCCCCCCGTTGCCGGACGCGGGCCCGCGCGGCCTTGGCGGATGGCTGATCTTGCCGATCCTCGGATTCGTCGGGACGATTCTGCTGACCGGATGGAATCTGGGTGAGGCGCTGAGTGCCTGGAACGGGCTGGTTGCGGTCGCCACCGCGAAGTCCGGGCCACTGGTGTCGGCGCAACTTCCGATGGCTATGTCGCTGGTCGCAGGGCTTCTCGTCATCGCCAGCGCGGCCTACTGCCTCTATCTCATCTTCGCCAGGAAGCGCGCGATCATCACATTCGCGACCGCGCACTACCTGATCCTTGCCGCCGCAGGCCTTCTCGAATGGTGGGGCACGGGGGTCCTGGAACAGACGATGCCCAACATGCCGCCCGATCCATCGGCGGCGCGCGAGGGCGTGCGCGGTCTGGTGATCGCGGCGATCTGGATTCCGTATTTCCAGCTTTCGCAGCGCGTGCGGAACACGTTCGTGAATCCGGCGGCGCCCGCCGGCGTGGCGGCGGAGTAGGAGAGGGCGATGGCGAACGAACCCGCGGATGCCACGCTTCGAATGCTGCGAGACATTCGAGCGGCGCAAGAAAAGCACGGCGGCATGCTCGAGGCGCAGGGCGGGTCGCTCGCGCGCCTGGAGAAACGAGTCGAGGACCTGTAC
>JAXDNZ010000256.1:0-4245 GCA_034669185.1 Hyphomicrobiales bacterium | reverse complement strand
GCGCCCGCGCTGGGCAACATCCAGGCCGGCAGGATCCGCGCGATCGCGGTCGCCGCGCCCAAACGCTCGGCTGCGTTGCCCGAGGTGCCGACCGCCGCCGAGTCCGGGCTGCCCGGCTTTGAGGCTGTCCTCTATTACGGCATCGCGGCACCGGCCGGCACGCCGCGCCTGATCATCGAACGGCTGAACAAAGAGCTGCGCGCCGTCGTCACGTCGGATGAGACAGCCAAGCGCATCGTCTCCGACGGCGGCGATCCGGCCGTGAGCACGCCGGAGGAATACGCCGAGAGCATCGCGCGCGAAGAAGGAAAGTGGCGGGCGCTGATCGACCGGCTCGGTCTCGTGATCAACTGAGAGGATCGCATGAACGACATCGTCGGCACGTGGCGGCTGGTGAAGACGACGGCGCGCACCGACGCCGGCGAGCCGATGCATCCGCCATACGGGCCGAAGCCGCGCGGCCTCGTCGTGTTCTATGACGACAAGCGCATGATGTCGGTCCTGTGCGACGGGCGCCGCGAACTGCCGGCTGAGGCGGGCGAGCGCGAATACAATTCCTACTGCGGCAATTACGAGTTCGACGGCAAGACGCTGGTCACGCACGTCGATGCGTCGGCGAGCAAAGATCGCGTCGGCGGCGAGCAGGTGCGCAACGTGCGCTTCGACGGCGAGCTGATGGTGCTGACACAGAAGCCGCGGCCGTGGCGCGGCCTGATGCAGCATCGCGAGCTGATCTGGGAGCGCATCGCCGGCGCCCCGGGGAACTAGAGAGGAAACCCGGTGCACAACTCGGAAAAAATCTGGCGGCTCGTCGATGCGCGCAAGGACGACTACGAGGCGCTGTCGGATCGCGTGTGGGGCACGCCGGAGCTTTGCTACGGCGAATTCCGCTCGGTCGCCGAGCACACGGCGATGCTGGAGCACGAAGGCTTTCGCATCAGCGAGAACGTCGCCGGCATCCCGACCGCGGTGATGGGCGAAGCGGGCGATGGCGGCCCGGTGATCGCGATCCTCGGCGAATACGACGCGCTGCCGGGGCTGTCGCAGGTCGCAGGAATCGCCGAGCCGAAGGAAATGGAGCGCGGCGGCAACGGGCATGGCTGCGGCCACAACCTGCTCGGCTCGGCAGCGCTGCTCGCCGCGACCGCGGTGAAGAACTATCTCAGCCAGACCGGCGTGAAAGGCCGCGTGCGCTATTACGGCTGCCCGGCCGAGGAAGGCGGCGCCGCGAAGACCTTCATGGTGCGCGCCGGCTGCTTCGACGACGTCGACATTGCGATCACCTGGCATCCCGGCGCGATGAACCGGGTCGACGACGCGCTGAGCCTTGCGGGCGCACGCATCGACTACACGTTTCGGGGGCGTGCCGCGCACGCCGCCGCGGCGCCGCATCTCGGGCGCAGTGCGCTCGATGCCGTGGAGCTGATGAATGTCGGCGTCAATTACATGCGCGAGCACATGCCGTCCGACGCGCGGATTCACTACGCGATGATCGACTCCGGCGGGATCGCGCCGAACGTCGTGCAGGCTTACGCGAAAGTGCGCTACTCGATCCGCGCCCGCGACGTGCGCGGCATGAATGCGCTGATCGAGCGCGTGCGGAAAGTGGCGGACGGCGCCGCGCTGATGACCGAGACCAAAGTCGACGTGTCGGTCTTGAGCGGCGTCTCAAACCTGCTCGGCAATACGCCGCTCGAAAAGGCGATGCAGAGCCAGCTCGAGCGGCTCGGGCCGCCGCCCTTCGATGCGGCGGACCGCAAGTATGCAGCCGCCATCCAGGCGACCCTGTCGGCCGAGGATATCGCGTCCTCCTACGCACGCATCGCCATGCCGGTCCGCAAGGATACGCCGCTCTGCGATTTCATCGTGCCCTACGGCACGAAGGGCGCGCCGATGATCGGCTCGACCGATGTGGGCGACGTGAGCTGGGTCGTGCCGACCGTGCAGGCGCGCTGCGCGACGGTCGCGATCGGCACGCCCGGGCACTCGTGGCAGATCACCGCGCAGGGCAAGTCCGGCCAGGCCAAGAAGGGCATGGTCAACGCCGCCAAGGTGATGGCGGGTCTGGCGGTCGACGCGTTGAATGATTCCTCGCTGGTCCAGAATGCCAAGGCGGACCTCAAGGCGCGTACCGAGGAAATGCCTTACGTCTCCCCGCTGCCCGCCGACGTGAGGCCGCCGATCCAGCCGCGACCGGCGTAAGTTCCGCCATGCGTCCTGTCGAATGACACGGCGGGCCATGGAGTCGTCGTGGTAGTCTTTCCCTTCGCGCGATTCCCGGGAGCGAGGACCTCATGCTCGGCTGGTTCCAGGCGATCATGCCCAAGGAGGACAAGTTCTTTGACCTCTTCGAGCAACATGCAACGCTCGTTGTTGCCGGTGCCGAGGCGCTGCGGAGCCTTCTGAAAGGCGGCGAGAAGGTCGAGCATTATCGCGCGGAGATCTTCGCGCGTGAGAACGACGCCGACGAGGTCGCCCGGCAGGTGCTGACCGCCGTGCGGCGCACGTTCATCACGCCGTTCGATCGCAGCGACATCCAGCGCCTCATCGGCTCGCTCGACGACGCCATCGACCAGATGAACAAGTCCGCCAAGATCATCACGCTGTTCGAGGTCCGCGGCTTCGAGCCGCCGATGCAGCAGATGGGCGAGCTCAGCCTTGAAGCCTCGAAGCTGGTGGCCCGGGCGATGCCGCTTCTGCGCAACATCGGCAAGAATGCCGGAGAGCTCAACGCGCTCACCGAGCAGATCATCCGCATCGAGGAACGCTCCGACGAGCTGCACGACGAGGGGCGCAAGGCGTTGTTCCTCGCCAACCGTCAGCAGAATGCCGGCAACGGCATGAGCTTCACGATCGGCACCGAGATCTACGATCACCTCGAGAAAGTCGTCGACCGCCTGGAGGATGTCGCGAAAGAGATCAATTCTCTCGTCGTGGACCACCTGTAGCGGGCGATCGCAATGGACCTCGCCCTGAGCCTGCCGGTCCTGATCGGGCTGATCGCGACGGCGCTGATCTTCGACTTCCTCAACGGCCTGCACGACGCCGCGAACTCGATCGCGACCATCGTTTCGACGCGCGTGCTGCGCCCGCGCTACGCCGTGATCTGGGCCGCCTTCTTCAATTTCATCGCGTTCCTGTTCTTCGGCCTGCACGTCGCCCAGACCGTCGGCACCGGCATCGTGGCGGCCGAGATCGTCGACGGGCGCGTGATCTTCGGCGCGCTGATGGGCGCGATCTGCTGGAACCTGATCACCTGGTGGGCCGGCATCCCGTCGAGCAGTTCGCACGCGCTGATCGGCGGACTTGTCGGCGCCGCCATGACGAAGGCCGGCAGCGCCGCGGTGGTATGGACCGGGCTGACGAAAACCGTCGCCGCGATCGTGCTGTCGCCACTCACCGGCTTCCTCCTCGCATTGCTGCTGATCCTCGTCGTCTCATGGCTGTTCGTGCGGGCGATGCCGCACGCGGTCGACAGCACGTTCCGCTACATGCAGTTCGTCTCGGCGTCGTTCTATTCGCTCGGTCACGGCGGCAACGATGCCCAGAAGACGATGGGCATCATCGCGGTGCTGCTGTTCTCGCAGGGACACAGCGGCGCCGAGTTCCACGTGCCGCTCTGGGTCGTCCTGAGCTGCCAGGCCGCGATGGCGCTCGGCACGCTGTTCGGCGGCTGGCGCATCGTGCACACGATGGGCTCCAAGATCACCCGGTTGACGCCGATGCAGGGTTTCTGCGCGGAAACCGGCGGCGCGATCACGCTGTTCGGCGCGACGTGGCTCGGAATTCCGGTGTCCACGACGCACACGATCACCGGCGCGATCGTCGGCGTCGGAGCCGCCCGCAAGGTGTCGGCGGTGCGATGGAACGTGGCGAACAACATCGTCACCGCATGGGTGGTGACGCTGCCGGCTGCGGCGCTGATTGCGGCCGCGTTCTATCTTTTGAGCGGACTCGGTTCCTGATCCCTCAGCCGGCGGCCGTGACCTGGTGCGTGATTGGCCGGCCCGCCAGCACGGCGCGGCAATTGTCGAGGATCGCCTCGATTTCCACCAACACGCCCTTGCGCGAGCCGCCGGCGATATGCGGCGTCAGAATCACGTTGGGCAGCGCCGCCAGGCGGTCCGGCATCGGACGCGGCTCGACCATGTGTACGTCGAGCCCCGCGCCGGCGATCATGCCGGTGGTCAATGCGTCGTAGAGCGCTGCTTCATCGACGATCGGGCCACGCGCCGTGTTGATGAA
>JAXDNZ010000255.1:0-9561 GCA_034669185.1 Hyphomicrobiales bacterium | reverse complement strand
GGATGCAGCGCACTCGTGCTGACCGTAGACCTGCAGGTGCTCGGGCAGCGCCACAAGGACGTGAAGAACGGCCTCTCGGTGCCGCCGCGCATGACGCTCGCCAACATCCTCAATATCGCCACCAAGCCGCGCTGGGTGAAGGCGATCCTGTCCACCAGGCGGCGCTCGTTCGGCAACATTGTCGGCCACGTCGAGGGGGTCGCCGACACAAGCTCGCTCGGCGCCTGGACCAACGACCAGTTCGATCCGACGCTGAACTGGAGCGACGTGAAGTGGATCCGCGACCAGTGGCCGGGCAAGCTGATCCTGAAGGGCATCCTGGACACCGACGATGCCGAGAAGGCGGTGAACGCCGGTGCCGACGCGATCGTGGTGTCGAACCACGGCGGGCGCCAGCTCGACGGCGCGCCCTCCTCGATCGCGGCGCTGCCGCGCATCGCGGAACGCGTCGGCACGCGCACCGAAGTGCTGATCGACGGCGGCATCACGACGGGCCAGAACCTGATGCGGGCGCTGGCGCTCGGCGCGCGCGGCGCGATGATCGGCAAGGCGCTGGTCTACGGACTCGGCGCCGCGGGCGAGGACGGCGTCAGACAAGCGATCGGCTTCATCAGACAAGAGCTCGACATCACCATGGCGCTCACCGGCGTCAGCCGCGTATCGGACATCGACCGCCGCGTGCTGGCGGACTGGGAAAACAACCGGGTGTGAGGCGACGCTCGCGCTTGCTGCCGGGTTGGCCGCACGTCCTATTTCGGCGCCACTTCCGCCGTCAGCTTCTGCAAGAGCAGGACCATGCTGGTGATCAGATACAGTGACGGTGTCATGCCGGCCGAGCGGCATGTGGTCGCGAACTCCCTCACCGACGGATGAAGATCGGGGGACTCACTGTAGCCGAGTCCCCACTCGATGGGGTTTGGATTGCCAGCGCCGAACACCCTGACCACTTCGTCCCAGTCCTTGCCGTCCGGAATAGCGCGAGCGACCTGTGCCAGCGCCTCTGCCGGGGCTTTTGCGGCCTCCGCAAGGTAGGTGTCCACGACGGCCGGGGCGAAGCCCAGGCCCACCCAATATTCACGCAGCGCGGTGGCGCCAGCCGCGTTGCCGCGAAGGAGCGCGGGAATGGCGTCTGCAAGTTGCCTCGCCGGATCCGTGGCCAGTTTGCCGGCCGCCCCCGCAATGGCCGCACACACATCCCCAAAGGCTGTTCGCTCGTTCGTAGCCACGGCGGCCGTGCTGTTGCGAGGTCGAGCGGAACGCAGCGCCGCGTAGGCCTTGAGGCCCGCGCTTGCCCCGTCGAGCGCGTCGTGGGCGAGCGGCATCGCGGTGATCGCAGCTGCCTTCGCCAAGGTTTTGCGTTCGGCATCGCCAAGTAAAGTGCCATTTAACATCATAACCTCCTCCCGAGCCTCTTCGCGGTCTTGGTATCCTTTTGACGCGGTGATTGCACTTTCAGTAATCGGTCCAGGCGTAGAACGGCCAGCCGCCGGTATTTCGAATGTCAACCAACGCGCCTGCGGCGCTGATGTCGACCTTTATGGTATCGGTTGAGTCCTTTTTGATGCTCACGACGTGATCCGGCTCGTTGCTAAGCTCGATATGCCAAGTACACTGCGCGTCATCCGACACGTTTTTCCCGTCGAAATACGGCTGCAACAACAGATAGGTTGAGCCGCTGCCCGCCGGCCGCGTCGAATAGGTGTATTTGTCACCAACATTACAGAGCCACTTGCTGCTCATTTCTCCCTCCAAAAGCCTGACCTGCGCCCACCTTCTGCAGACATCCGCCCCGCCGGCGCCGATGCGGCCGTGACCCCTTAGCTAGGATTAGAGGAACGGGGGAACGAGTCCATATAATCGACGGTCGTTTGCGCCTCGACGATGCTTACCGGTTTGGAATCCGGACTCGCCTGCCCTTTGCGTACCCGTTCGAGGATGCATTCCTCCTTCATGACCCATTGGATGTAGGTCGTTCCGCCTAAAAACGTCTGCGTAACCGTCGTCGAGGTATCATCCGTATAGGTGGTTTCGTCGCTATCGGTAATGTGCAGGGTTTCGGTCATGTCCTGACTGAAACTCACACCCGCGCCGCCCAGCAGCGGCCCCGGGACGACCGGAGGGATCTCCGGAACGTCCGGCACGCTCGCGCCTTCGGCCGAAGGGTCAACGCCGAGCTCCAACGATAACCGCTCGGTCGTGCTCTTCGAATGATCCACTATATGCGAACTATGGTGGACCACGCCGTGATGCTTGGTGACTTGCACCTGTGTGTCGACGGCATAATGATATCGCTCCACACGCTCCCAATACCGGCGGCGGGTCATGAGATAATGATCCACCTCGGCATTCCGCTTCTGAATAATCGCGACCACCTTTTTGTGATAGGCCGGTTGGGGGTTTCCTAAATATGGCCGCCAATCGTAGAGCGCGTCCATGACCCGGTTCATGTCGGCGCCCTTGATCATCAACGGCGCGCCGATCGTGCCGTAGTCGCTACGTGGCGGCGGCAGGACGTCCGCACTCTGCATCAGCGGCGGATGCGCCTCGTTGAAGGCCGTATTGGGATCAGCCATATCTCGCCCCCTCAATCACCAATGGTAAGACGGTTCGATAGGACCGATAGATGTTTCCAGACAACTTTCACGCGCCCAGTTTGAGCGTCCTCTGGAACCTTTCTTACCTTTATCCCACTGGGAAACTGGAAAATCGGAGGAGGGCGAACCTGCTTTATCGGCGCGCCATCAGTTGTCGTTGGAAAAAATACTTGTACGTCATCGTGATTGGTCATCTCTTTCGCGTTGAGAAGAAAGGTGATGGGCGATCCTCGCTTATACGGACCCGCTGCCGGATTTAGGCCTGTTATTCTCAACGGGTGCGAGGGACTGTCCACCGTGAAGTTCGCCCCGGTGAGAGGGGTGTCCACGCCCTCAAGATCGATCTCAATTCCTCCGGTTTCCGCGTGGTCAGGAACTGTGGCGCGGATAGTTAGATGGAGATTCTGGTCATTATTAATGACCTCGAATTCTGCCTCCTGGCGTTCATGGAAAAGGACATGGATGACTTTACGATAATCCCCATCATACGTAGCGAGAATTGTGACCTTGTCTCCATACACTCCAGATGTTGGCTCCACACTCAAGATTCTGCCCACATAGACCTCCCCTTAATTCGGGATAACCGCTGCATTTACTTTTATTGGGACGGATCCCGGGTTCACGTCGCACGCCCCGATTTGTTTTAATTAATCGCGCGCTATTACTCGTAACCAAGCAATCTCTGGTTTCAAGCGGAAATCGGCGTTGAGCATCGGGTTGAGACGCCGCGTCAATGAATTGATCTCCAGCGTCAATTTCACCGGCGGCGCGCGTGGAATGTCCGGCCTCTCTGGCCGCGGACGGATGACGCCGCGCATGAAAATGCGCGACAAGAATGCACGGAATGAAATTCCGCGGCGGCCTCGCCTCGGGCTGCCGCTGTTCCGGGCTGCACGCGCAAAAATGCGGAGCCCGAACCGGGCCACAACCTTCAATTGCGCCGGGTTGCCGTGCTAAAATCGGCCCGATGCCAGTGGTGGGAGCTCAACGCCAAGGAGCAGGGCTAACGGTTCGCAAGCGGTCGTCCGCGCGGAGCCGTCCGTGACGGAAAAAAGTCATGGCGGCTCGCCCAAGCTGACAGGGTTGGACAGCAATCCTCAAGGCCATTTCGGCCCGCGGCTGTGGCAGGCGTTTCGCGACGCCCTCGCGCACCTCTACACGGTGTCGCTGCCGGACCCGTCGCAGGAAGCGCGCTTCACCCTCTCCACCCGCACCTATCCAACGCCGCGCGCGATCCTGATGCGCACACAGGGCACGGCGTTCACCATGACGCGAAGCCCCGCTTTGGTCGCGCGCGGCGCCGACCAGCTGCTCATCGTGCTGCAAATCGAAGGCACGGTGGACACCACCTGGGGCGCACGGCTCCGGCGTCTCAAGCCGGGCGATGTCGCGATCTTCGATTATGCGCGGCCGTTTCACAGTGCGGCGACCGACTACGTCAATCTGATCGTTCAGCTTGCGCGCGCGAGCGTGCCCGCGGCACTGCTGGCGCTCGAGCCGCACGGCCTCGTCTTTCCGCGCCGGAGCGGCGCGTCGCGTCTGATCGGCGCAGCGATACAGGAGTTTTACGCGCAGGCCGACCATTTGACGATGAGCGAAGCCGACGCGGCGATCGAGGGCATCTTGGCGCTGACGACCGCCTGCGCGCGCGCAAGGCTGGCGGGCGACGAAGCGGATCACGTGAAGTCGAGGAGAAAGGCGGCGCTGGATTACATCGACATGCATCTTGGTAAGGCGCATCTCGGGCCCGACGAGATCGCCGATGCAGCCGCCCTCTCGCGCGCGTCGCTCTACCGGCTGCTGGCGGCGGAAGGCGGCATTCGCGCCGTGTTGCTGAAGCGCCGGCTCGACGAGGCCCTGCGGCTCATGCTGAAAGACAACAGGGACAAGCACTCGCTAAAGGCAATCGCCAGGCACTGCGGCTTTGGCGGCGCGAGCCAGTTCAGCCGTGCGTTCCGCGCGCGCTTCGGCGCGCCGCCGGCGCAGTACCTCGCGCGCGTCCGCCGCCAGGACCTCGACTGGCACGAAGCGCGGCTCATCGCCGACGGTTTCAACCAGGATGCCTTCCTATGGCGGCAACGGGGGTTGAGCGGATCGAAACAATCTGGAGGACCGGATTGAGAGCAGCAGCGAAATCCGAGCCCTATCCGCGATGCAAAAACCCGGATGACTGGGAATGCTTGCCCCTGTTCCTTCTATACCCCCGCGCCTGCGCGTTGCCCTTCGCGCCGTAATACATGACCGGCAGAACCTGCCGGTCATGGCGATTGAGGAGGGATAGATATCACATCGGCGGCGGGGCGGTGCGCTCGACCGAAATGCGCGGCGCGCGCAGGGTGCCGTCCTCGGCCCGCGTCGCGGCCGGAATGAAGATCGCCTTGCCGGCTTTCAGTTCGCTGCGGTCGCCCGGCACGTAGGCGACGATCGGCGTCTGCTCGGTGACCAGCACCTTCTGCTCGCCGCCCTTGTACCTGAGCGTGAACGTGTTGCCGTCGACGCTGCGCACCGTCTCCTCGACCGTGGCGTTGGTCATGCTGGACTTCGGTTGCTCCCAGTCGCGATGCCCTTCGCCGGTCCCGCGCATGTTCTCTGGAAAGATATGCACCTCCATCGCGCGCAAAGTGCCGGTGCCTTCGGACATCGCGGCGGTGCCGATGAACACGCCCGGCTTGATGTCGGCGAGCGCGCGCTTCTCGATCGCGATGATGACCGTATTGTCGGCGAGCACCAGTTTCAGCGGCGTGCCGTCGCGCGCCTTGATCGATACCGTGTTGCCGTCGACCGCCTCGATCGTGCCGCGCACCCGCATCGGCGCCTGCGCCGACGCGATCGTGCTCGCGAGCACGAGCGCGAAACCCGCGGCTGTGAGGGTCGAAAATCTCAAGATCGTCATGAAAGCCTCCTGGCCATGATGCCTGCCCGGCCGCCTCGACGGCCAGCCTCTCGTCTGCGCGGGAAAAAGGAAATTACATCGGCGGCGGAACGTCGCCGCCGATGGTGACGCGTGGCGCGCTCAGACTGCCGTCCTCGGCCTTGGTCGCCGCGACGACGAAGATCGCGGCGCCGGGCTTGAACGCGCCCTTGTCGGACGGCACGAAGGTGACGATCGGCGTCTCCGGCGGCACCACGATGGCCTGCTCGCCGTCCTTGTATCTGAGCGTGAGCGTGGGACCGTCGACCCTGGTCACGGTCTCGGCCACGGCCGCGTTGGTCATGGTGCTCTCCGGCATCAGGTCCCAGGGATAGTGCCCTTCGCCGGTGCCGCGCATCGCCTCGGGGAAGATCAGCACCTCGAGCGCGCGCTGGGGCTTGCCTGCTCCCTGGGGCATCGACGCGACGCCGACGAAGTCGTTGGCCTTGATGTCGGAGAGCGAGCGCTTCATGGTCGCCACCACGCCGACGTTGTCGGGCAGCTTCAACGTCACGGTCTGGCCTTCGCGCGTCTTGACGGTAAGCGTCGTACCGTCGACCTTCTCGATGATGCCGCGGACCCGCACGCGTTGCGGTGCCGGCTGCGCCAGCGCGGTCGTGCCGGTCAGAATCAGCGCCAGAGTCGCGACACCGAGCGTCCGCCGCGCGATGATCAGGTCCATGGGTTTGCCCTCCCTAAAGGCATCGATGCGGCTTTGCCGCAATCACCGCGATTAATAACACCGCCGCCGCGGGTGCAATTCCCATTGCCGTGAACGGCGACGGCCCACCAAGCCGGCGGGAAATTTGCGACTGGCATGCGCGGGGGGCCGTGCTAGAAAGAGACCAACAGGGGCAGCGAAACAAGCTTTGGGGGAACGCATGCCGAGGTCCGGACCGAAGACGCGCGACGCCGATTGCCTGCCGACACGGCGCCTCGGAGCCTGAAGGGCTGATCCGGGCCGAGGTTGCGAATGAATTTCCCTGTCGAACTCCTGGTCAACGCCATCATCGCAGGCATCCTGCTCGGCGGTTTCTACGTTGCCGTGACGGTCGGCATCTCGATCGCGTTCGGGATGCTCGACATCGTCAACATCGCACATCCGGCCTTCATCATCCTCGGCTCGTATCTCGCATACATCATCAACAGCAGTTTCGGGATCGATCCGGTGGTGGTGGGCATCCTGATGCTGCCGGTCTTCTACGCGCTCGGCGCTGCGGTCTATCAGGTCTACTACCTCTCGTTCGAGAAGCGCGGGCAGGAAGCGCTGCGCGGCCTCGCCTTCTTCTTCGGCATCCTGTTCATCACCGAAGTCGGCCTAATCCTCGTGTTCGGCGTCGACTACCGCTACGCGGAGGCGGCCTATATCGGCCCGGCGCTGCGTTTCGCCTTCGTCGATCTGCCCTACCGCATGCTGATCCCGTGCGTGATCTCGCTGCTGATGCTGGTCGGGCTGCAGCTCTATCTCTCGCGCACCTTCATCGGGCGCGCCATCATGGCGGTTTCGCAGGATCAGGGTGCGCTCGCGCTGATGGCGGCGAACCCGATCCGCATCAAGCGCATCGCCTTCGGCATTTCGATCGCGACCGCGGCGCTTGCGGGTGCGTTTCTGGTGATCATCCAGCCGGTCGAGCCTTCGGTCGGGCGCGAATACATCGGCCGCGTTTTCGCGATCTGTGTGCTCGGCGGGCTCGGCAGCCTGCCCGGTACCGTGATCGGCGCGATGCTGCTCGGCATCGCGGAGAGCATCACCGCGACGTTCTACGGCCCCTCCTGGGCGCCGGCGGTCTCGTTCGGCTTCCTGCTGCTGACGCTGGCATTCCGCCCGTCGGGCCTTCTCGGACGATAGGGCAACGGCGTGCGCTCAGCGTGGTTCATTCTCATCTGCGTCGCGGTCGCCGCGCTCACGTTCCTTGGGCTTCGGGTGGTCCACAACGACTACCTGTTCATCGCCGGCTACACGGTGCTGCAGTTCATCGTGCTGGCGACCGCCTGGAACATCCTCGGCGGCTATTGCGGCTATGTGAACTTCGGTTCGGCAGCGTTCTTCGCGCTCGGCGCCTACACCAGCGTGTTCTTTCACAAGGCCTACCCGCTGCCGATCCCGGCGCTGCTCGTGCTCAGCGCGGTCGTATCCGGCCTCGCAGGTCTCGGCATGGGTTACCTGACGCTGCGGCTGCGGGGCGCGTTCTTCTCGATCGCGACGCTTGCGCTCGCGGTGGTGCTGCAGACGCTGGTCGTCAACTGGGACTATGTCGGCGGCTCGCGCGGCGCTTATGTGATCCGGGCGAACACGGTCGAACTCTTCGGGTTTGCGATGCCGTACGTGCAATACCTTTTCCTGCTGATGCTCACGCTCGTGGTGCTCGCGATCGTGACCGCACGCACCATCGAGCGTTCGCGTCTCGGCTTCGGCTTCGCCACCATCCGGGACGACGAGCTCGCGGCGGAAGCCTCCGGCGTGCCGACGCTGCGGCTGAAGCTGATCGCAACGACGCTTTCCGGCGCGCTGATGGGCATGGCCGGTGCGCCGTTTCCCTACTACATCGGCTACCTGCAGCCTTCGTCCGCCTTCGGGCTCGAATATGCGGTGAACTCGATCGCCATGCCGATGATCGGCGGGACAGGAAGCTGGATCGGCCCGTTGGTCGGCGCGCTGCTGCTGGGCATCATCCAGCAGGTCGCGACGGTCACGATCTCGTCGGCGGTGAACCTGCTGATCGTCGGCGTGCTGCTGGTCGTGTTCGTCATCATCGCGCCGAACGGGCTGGTCGGCTTCGTCACTCAATACTTCCGCGCGAAGGAGCGGTGATGGCCGAGCCACTGCTCCAGATCGACAATGTCGGCAAGCGATTCGGCGGATTCGTCGCGCTCGACGGGATCAATCTCACCGTCGCGCCGGGCGAGCGGGTCGGCCTGATCGGCCCGAACGGGTCGGGCAAGTCGACGCTGGTGAACTGCATCTGCGGCACACTGCGCAACGAGACCGGCACGGTGCGATTCGACGGCCGCCAGATCGACGGGATGCCGGCGCACAAGCGCACGATTCTCGGGCTCGCGCGCTCGTTCCAGCTCCCGCGCCCGTTCCACAGCTTGTCGGTGTCGGAGAATCTGCACATCCCGCTGCTCTACGCGGTCAAGTCGCGCTCGGGATCGCACCTGACGCCTGCCGAGCTCGAAGCCCACTGCGTCGAGTACCTGCGGCTCGTCGGCCTCGACCACAAGGCGCGCAAGCGGCCGCGCGACCTGACCCAGGTCGAGATGCGCAAGCTCGAGCTCGCGCGCGCGATGGCGGCCGAGCCGAAGCTGCTGATCGCGGACGAATCGATGGCCGGGCTGTCGCACTCGGAGATCGAGGACATCCTCAAGCTGCTGCGTCAGCTGAGCGAGCGCGGCATCACCATCATCCTGATCGAGCACATCATGAGCGCCGTGATGAGCTTCTCGCAGCGGCTCGCGGTGCTGGTCTCCGGCAAGAAGATCGCTGACGGCAAGCCCGACGACGTCGTGCGCAACCCCGAGGTGGAGAAAGCCTACCTTGGCTAACAGCATAACCATCAGCGGCGTCCATGCCGGCTACGCGTCCGTCCGTGTGCTGGAGGACGTGTCGCTCGAGGTGCGTGCGGCCGAAACCGTGGTGCTGCTCGGCACCAACGGCAACGGCAAAAGCACGCTCATGAAGTGCATCATGGGAATCGTGCGCCCGAGCGCCGGCCGCATCGTCGCCGAGATCGACGGACAGACGCACGACCTCGTGGGGCGCTCGACCGAGGAGATCGTCGACCTCGGCATCGCTCTGGTGCCGGAAGGGCGCCGCCTGTTCCCCAAGCTCACGGTGGAAGAGAACCTGCTGCTCGGCGCGTTCCGCCCGACCGCGCGAGCGGAGATGGGGCGCAATCTCGACTTCTGCTACGGGATGTTCGACCGACTGAAGGAGCGGCGTCACCAGCTAGCCGGCTCGATGAGCGGCGGCGAGCAGCAGATGCTGGCGCTTGCGCGCGCGCTGATGAGCGCGCCGCGCATCCTGCTGGTCGACGAGCCATCGGTGGGCTTGGC
>JAXDNZ010000254.1:0-4687 GCA_034669185.1 Hyphomicrobiales bacterium | reverse complement strand
TAGGGACGACGATGCGCTCGTGATCGCGCTGCACGCGAGCGGCGCGCACCCTATTCGTCGTCTGTCGGCTCTGCCTTGGTCTGCTGCTGCTGCATCGGCTGCGGCTGCACCGGTCGCTGCTGCATCGGCACTGCGAGAACCGAGGGCTTGGGAATGGATACAGTAAGGGCGTCTGCCAGCTGATCGTATTCGACGGCGAGCTGCCGCCACCGTGCAGCGATGACGGAGTCGGGCCCGGCTGCAGCCAGCTCGCGGCAGCGGTCAGCCTCTTCTCGATAGTATGCTGCGCTGGCCATCTGAGGCCTCAAGGATACGCTACACAACCTTGCTAAGGGGTTTCAAACACGCCGCGTGGCGGATGGAAAGCGAAAACCGTTGTTCCACGAGTGAAACTTGCGCGGATGCTTCGGCTTTGTTGGCTTGCCGCCGGGTGCTGGCTTTTGGTTTTCCGAAAGATGCGGGTAGCCCCGTTTCGCCCCGGGTTCCGCCGCGCTACCATTGCGCAGCGCGCGTCCGTCGAAGAGGCCCGTTCGGATTCGTGAAGGCAAACAACAGGGGGGAATCCCATGAACATTTCGCGCCGCGCAGCAATTCTCGGTAGCGCCGCCGCAGCCGTCGCGCCGGCCGCCGCTGCTTTTCGGGCGCAGGCCGCTGCGCCTGCGAAAGGCAACCAGGTTGCGGGCTTCTATCGGTATAAGGTCGGCGACATCGAGGTCACGGTCATCAGCGACGGCGTCAATCGTTTCAAGCTGCCCGACGACATGGTCGGCAACGTCCCGAAGGATCAGGTGGAGGCCGCGCTCTCGGCCGCGCATGTCGAGAAGGGCATGTTCTACAATCCGTACAATCCGGTGATCGTGAACACCGGCAGCAAGCTCGTGTTGATCGACACCGGCACGGGCGAGGCGAGCAACACGCAAAGCAAGGGCGCGATCGGCCAGTTCCTCACCAATGCGGCTGCGGCCGGCTACAAGCCGGAGGACTTCGACGCCGTCATCATCTCGCACTATCACGGCGACCATGTGAATGGCCTTCTGAAGGCCGACAACGCGATCACCTTCCCGAATGCCGAAATCCTCGTGCCGGCGAACGAGCACAAGTTCTGGATGGACGACGGCGAGATGGCGCGCGCCCCGAAGGGGCGTATCGAGGGGCTGTTCAAGAACAACCGCCGCGTCTTCTCCGGAGAGGTCCTGAAGCGCCTGCGTACCTACGACTGGGACAAGGAGGTCGTGCCCGGGATCACGGCCGTCGGCACGCCGGGTCATTCACCCGGACATACCTCCCATATCGTCTCGTCCGGTTCGGGCAAGGTCTATGTGCAGGCGGACGTGACGCACGTGCCGTTCCTGTTCGTGCGCAATCCGGGCTGGCACGCCTTCTACGATCAGGACGCCGCGATGGCTGAGACGACTCGGCGCAAGGTCTACGACATGCTGTCTGCCGAAAAGATGATGGTGCAGGGTTTCCACTATCCGTTCCCCTCGCACGCCTATGTCGAGAAGAGCGGCAACGGTTATCGCGAGACCATGGTCTTGTGGAATCCAGCGATCTGATCGCCGCAGATTGTACCGGGGGGCCGCCGCGAGGCGGCCCCTTTGCGTTGGGGCGCACGACGCTCCCGTCTCTAAAGCGGCGATTCTTGCCGCGCCCCCAATCCCGCTTTCTTGACCGACGGCACGATACTTCGCTAGGTGGAACACAACGTTCGGTGGTCTTAACGATTAATTCGATCTCGCAGCTTAGTCACATGTCGAGGAAGGTTTCATCGAGCGGCAGCCGATGCGCGACATCCCTGGATCGATATGCGCCGAACGGCGGTGGCTCCGCCGCCGCCTGATCCGTTTTGTCGGCAACGTCGTGGTTTCGAGCCTGTTGCTGCTGTCGTCGATTGCCGCACATGCAGCACCCGCCGACGCCAAGGCCAGGATCGCCTTTGTCGGCGACTCGCTGGCGCAGAACTATTGGGCCGGCGTGTTCCGTCTCGTCGCCACTGACCCGTGCCTCAAAAGCAATCTGGATCTCGGCCGCTTCGCCCGCCCTGCGAGTGGGCTTGCCAACAGCGTCTACTTCAACTGGCTGCGCGAGATCAGGCGGATCGACGACACCTACAAACCAACCGTGACGGTGATCTCGATCGGGCTGAACGATCGTCAGGGGATTCTCGACCCCAAAGGCATTCCGATCCTTTGGGGCGCTCCGAATTGGGCCGACAAATACCGCCAGCAGGTCACCGAATTCCTCGACGGCGCGGTCGCCACCAAGGCGATCGTCCTCTTCGTGGGCCTTCCGGTCATGCGCGATGGCTACTTCAATACCGACATGGCGGCGAAGAACGTCATGTATGCCGAGGCCGTCGCCCGGCTCGGCGCGCCCAATCTACGCTACCTCGAACCCTGGAAGCTGAATGTGTCGGGCCCTGAGACCTATTCGGTCCATGCGCCCGACAGGACCGGCAGGCCGGTGCAGATCAGGCACTCCGACGGCGTGCATTTCACCAACGGGGGCGACGACCTTCTCGCGCTTTACCTGTTGCCCAAGATCATTGCGGCTCTGGCCGATGCCGGCGTCGTGGTCGATCTGTGTCTAAGGACTCAGATCGCGCAGTGACTGTGCGATGAGCGAAAGGCCGCTCCGCGGCCGTCGTTGAATCAAACAACAGGCCGGCGCGTGCGACGAGCGAACGCCGCCCGCTCGCGGTGACGTGAGCGGGCGGCCGCTTGACCGACCGTGTGCTGAAAGCTATATCCGTCGCGCTATGACGCAGATCGCAACCATATCGACCCGTCGCCGCCGCCTCTTCGAGGCGGCCATGGCGTTCGATCGCATCTGATCAAACCCCTGCCGCCGGAGACAGCTCCGCGGCACCCTTTTCTGAAAAACCCGCGAAGTCCAAAGTCTCCGGTGGCGATATCGGACCGGAGACTTTGCCATGTATGTCCATCCTGCCTTCAAGGTGCACCCCGCGACCGCGCTGGCGTTCGCGGCGGCGCGCGGCTTCGGCATCGTGATGGCGTGCGACGGCGGCCGTCCGGTTGCCGCGCACCTGCCGTTCCGCCTGATCGAAGCCGACGGCAAGGTGCCGAAGCTCGAATTCCATGTGGCGCGCAACAATGCGCTCGGGGCCATCGCCGAGAAGGGCGGGACCTGGATGGTCGCGGTGGCAGGCCACGACACCTACGTGTCGCCCGACTGGTACGCGAGCAAAGAGCAGGTGCCGACCTGGCTCTATGAGGCGGTGCATCTTAGCGGTCCGGTGCGCCTGATCGGCGGCGATCACATGCGCGGCCACACCGAGCGGCTGAGCAGCACCTTCGAGACATGGCTCACGCCGAAGCCGGCGTGGACGCTCGACAAGGTGGCCGAACAGCGGCGCGACATGCTGCTGAAAGGCATCGTCGGCATCGAGATGACGATCGAGAGCATCGAGGGCAACTTCAAGCTCAACCAGCACAAGTGCGACGAGGATCAGGTCGCGGTCGTCAATGCGCTGTCGCGGCAGAACGATGCCGCGGCCCGGGAGATCGCCAAGCGCATGCAGGCACTGCGGCCGCATCTCGGCTACGCCCGCAGTCACGCCAACGCGCCGATCGAGGCACCCGCACTGGCGGGGAAGTGATATGACACTGGCATTGAAGGAACACGCCATGACCCTCGCCGACACCAAGCGGCCGCACGGCCAAGCGTTCACCAAGAGCGTCTCCGCGAAGCCTGCCGTCTTCGTCGACGGCGAGTCGGGCACCACGGGGCTCGGCATCCGCACCCGGCTCGACCAGCAAAACGACGTGACGGTGAAAAGCATCGCACCCGACAAGCGCAAGGATACCGCCGCCAAACGCGCGCTGATGGAGGAGGTGGACCTCGTCATCCTCTGCCTGCCGGATGCAGCCGCGAAGGAGACCGTCGCCGTGATCGACAGCATGGGCGCTGGCGCGCCCAAGGTGCTCGATGCTTCCACGGCGCACCGCGTTGCGCCCGGCTGGACCTACGGCTTCCCGGAGCTTGCGCCGGATCAGGCCGACAAGATTCGCGCGGCGCGAAAAGTATCCAACCCGGGCTGTTATCCGACCGGCGCGGTGGCCCTGCTAAGGCCGCTCGTCGATGCGGGTCTTATGCCTCCCGACTATCCGGTCACCATCAATGCGGTGAGCGGCTACACCGGCGGCGGCAAGTCGATGATCGCCGCCTTCGAGGGCGGCACGGCGCCCTCATTCGAGCTCTACGGCCTCGGCTTCGAGCACAAGCACCTGCCGGAAACGCAAGTCTATGCCAGGCTCACGCGGCGACCGATCTTCGTGCCGTCGGTCGGTAACTTCCGGCAGGGCATGCTGGTGTCGGTGCCGCTGCACCTCGACACGCTTGCCGGCGCGCCGAGCGGCGCCGATCTGCATGCGGTGCTGGCGAAGCGCTACGCCGGCAGCAAATACGTCGCGGTCATGCCGCTCGAGAACGCCGCGGCGGCCGGCGACCGGCTGGAGCCGGAAGCGCTCAACGAAACCAACGCGCTCGAACTTTACGTCTTCGCGAGCGACAAGCACCATCAGGCGGTTCTCGTCGCGCGTCTCGACAATCTGGGCAAGGGGGCGTCGGGCGCGGCGGTGCAGAACCTGCGGCTGATGCTCGGCCTGGACTAGCGCGGTCGTTCGTCCGCGGCTGCGTCCTCAGCGGGCGTTGCTCCGCCCGGAAA
>JAXDNZ010000253.1:0-3398 GCA_034669185.1 Hyphomicrobiales bacterium | reverse complement strand
ATGAAAGCCACCGTGGACGGCAGCGTCATCGCGGAGAGCAGCGATACCGTCTCGGTGCGCGGCTACGACTATTTTCCGCTCGCCGATGCTCGCGTCGATCTGCTGGAAAAATCTCCCCGGACGCCGAAGGACCTCGAATGTCCGCACGGCGTGCAGTTCTATGACGTCGTGGTCGGCGGCAGGCGTCACGTTCGCAATGCCTGGATTTATGAGGCGCCGCTCCCGCGGATCAGCCAAGTCGCCGGCCGCGTCGGCTTCTGGAAAGACGTGAAGGTCGGCTAGAATTGAGTTCCGCTCATGCCCGCGAAAGCGGGCCTCCCGTTCTTACGCAAGGTCTCGGTCCGCGCTTTTCGCGGGGATGAGCGGCCAAACCCAATTTTCTCCAAGTCCGGCTCGGCATCTGCGGCTACGACGCGCCGACGGTTCGGCATCGGCCGTAGCTTTGCCCAACCCTGCCGGACAAACTGGCGCCAGGGAGGCAAGGCGGGTGGCGCGATTCTACGGATGGCGGATCGTCGGCGCGGCATTCGTGCTGGCGTTTTTCGGCTGGGGCCTCGGCTTCTACGGTCCGCCGGTCTACCTGCAGGCGGTGCGCGAGGCGCGCGGCTTTTCGCTGTCCGTCGTCTCCGCGGCGGTCACGCTGCACTTCCTCGCCGGTGCCCTCGTCGCCGCCAACGTCCCGGCGCTCCATCGCGGCTTTGGGTTGCCTCTCGTCACGAAGGTCGCGGCCGTTGCGCTGGCCGCCGGCGTGTTCGGCTGGGCGATCGCCACGGCGCCGTGGCAGCTGTTCGTGGCGACCCTGGTCAGCGGCGCCGGCTGGGCCGCGATGAGCGGTGTGGCCGTCAACGCGGTGGTCTCGCCCTGGTTTTCGCGCGCCCGGCCAGTAGCGCTCGGCACGGCCTACAACGGCGCGAGCGTCGCCGGCCTGATTCTCTCACCGCTCTGGGTGTCGGCGATCCTCTCCGTGGGCTTCCCGGTCGCTGCGGCGATCCTCGGCACCGCAACCGTGGCCGTCACGTGGTGGCTTGCGAGCCGCTATTTCGCGCGCACGCCCGCCGAGATGGGGCTTGCGCCCGACGGCGATGAGGCCGGCGCGCCGGCCGCCGCCGTGACCTTGGCCCATGCAAGGCCGCTGCCCGGACCGGCGCTGTGGCGCGACGCCGGCTTCATCACGCTCGCGGCTGGCGCGGCGCTCACCCTCTTTGCCCAGATCGGCCTGGTCACGCATCTCTATTCGCTGCTCGTGCCGGCGCTCGGCCAGCAGTGGGCCGGCATCGTGATGGGGATTGGGGCCGGTGCCGGCATGTTCGGCCGCATGCTGGTCGGCTGGCTGATGCCGGTGCATGCCGACCGGCGGATCGTGGCCGGCGCCAGCTATGCGGTGCAGATCTGCGGCGCGCTGGTGCTGATCGCGGCGGGCGGCGCGAGCGTGCCGCTGCTGCTCCTCGGCGTGCTGCTCTTCGGGCTGGGGATCGGCAACGCGACATCGCTGCCGCCGCTGATCGCGCAGGCCGAGTTCGTCAAGGACGATGTACCGCGCGCGGTCGCGCTGGTGATTGCAATCGGGCAGGTGTTCTACGCCTTCGCGCCGGCGGCGTTCGGACTGATCCGGGAGTTCGCGGCGTCCGGCGGAGACGCGATGGTGTTCGCGGTGGCGGCGCTGCTCTACGGGCTCGCGATCGGCGTGCTGCTGATTGGGCGTCACCGCTCCACGAAGTCGGTACGCGCATAGCCTTGCAGATAGAGCAATGCGGTGAGATCGCCGTGGTCGATGCGCGCGTGCGCTGCGTCCGCGACCATCGGCTTGGCATAGTAGGCGACGCCGCAGCCCGCGGCCTCGATCATCGCCAGATCGTTGGCGCCGTCGCCGGCGGCGAGCGTATCGGCGGCGGAGAGGCCGAGGCGGTCGCGCAGCTCGATCAGGGTCGCGAGCTTTGCTTCGCGTCCGAGGATCGGCTCGTCGACGCGGCCGGTGAGCTTGCCGTCGTGAATGTCGAGAACGTTGCCACGGTGCTCGTCGAAGCCGATCATCGCGGCGATGCGCCCGGTGAACAGCGTGAAGCCTCCGGACACGAGGCAGGTGTGGGCGCCGTTGGCGCGCATCGTCGCGACCAGCGTGCGGCCGCCCGGCGTGAGCGTGATGCGCTTGGCGATCACCTCGTCCACGGTCGCGACCGGCAGGCCTTTCAGCAGCGCGACGCGCTCACGCAGCGCCGGCTCGAACGCGATCTCGCCGCGCATCGCGCGCTCGGTGATCGCCGCAACATGGGCCTTCAGTCCGACATGGTCGGCGAGCTCGTCGATGCATTCCTGGCCGATCATGGTGGAATCCATGTCGGCGACGAACAGTCCCTTGCGGCGGGAGGCGAGCGGCTGCACGGCGATGTCGATCGCTGCGTCTTTCAAGGCCGTGCGTAAACGTCCGGCAATCGCTTTGTCGCTCGCACCATCCGGCGTAAAGGGGATATCGACGGCGATGCCGGGATCGAGACTGCGCGGGGCCTGTGCGCCGGAGAGCACATCCAACGCGACGGCGATCGTCGCATCATCGAGCGCGGGCCGCGCCGGATTGGAAATGAGAGTCGCGACGTGAGTCACAATTGGTCGCCGATGATTGTCGCGGCACCAGGCTGCGCGGACGTGAGAGCTGAAAGCAGCGCCGGAACAAGCGGTTTCAGGTCCGCGAGCCGGGTAGTCTTTGCCTGCAGAATGATGATCGCGATCGGCAACGAAATGAGGTTTTGCTCAAAGCGCAAGTTGCGATCGACCGTGACGAAGGCGTCAAATTCCTTGGACGCCATCGCGAGCAACTCGCCGTTTGTGGTTGTGTCCCAGTCCATCTCGTGGGTTGTCGAGACAAGGTGGCCGACGATGTCACGCGACAGACGCCAGTCGACGCACTCGTCAAGCAGAATTTTCACGAGACCGATGCGACCAGACGGTCCTTCGCTTGTTCCAGAAAAGCGATGACCTGCCCGCGGGTCACGGAAGGAAATCCTTCAAGAAATTCGTCGATCGAATCGCCGGCCTCCAAATAATCCAGCAGCGTCTGCACCGGCACGCGCGTGCCGGCGAAGACGGGGGTGCCGCCCATGACATCGGGATTGCAGGATACGACCTGGTGTTCCATTGACACAATGTACTCCCGCTTAGGCCCCCGCCGCAACGACCGCCGAAATGCGCAAGCACGATGCCATCCTCGTCGCAGGGCCGACCGCAAGCGGCAAGTCGGCGCTTGCGCTTGCGCTTGCGCAAGTGCTCGGCGGCATGATCGTCAATGCCGAATCGATGCAGGTCTACCGCGACTTGGCGCTGATCACGGCGCGGCCGACGCCCGAGGACGAAGCGCGCCTGCCGCACCGGCTCTACGGCCATGTCGACGCGGCGGAGAATTATTC
>JAXDNZ010000252.1:0-2771 GCA_034669185.1 Hyphomicrobiales bacterium | reverse complement strand
GAGGAACAGCGTATTCACCTCAAACGACATGAAGCTGGTCACTCCACAGACGGCCGATGTCGCAGCCGGAAGCCCCCGCGGCTTTGTCTACAGGTCCAGGCTATACAAAGGGTGAAAGCGATCGCTGCACTGCGGTTGCGGCAGCGTATGGTTACGCGGGCGTTGATCAAGTGCCGAGACGTTGCCTCGGCATTGATTCCACTTAGAAATACCTGGGAAAAGCGTGACGCGCGTGCCCAGCCCAAAGCACCCGCCCTATTCGGCGGGCACCGCGTCGTGTTTGTCGCCGGCCTCGCTCAAGACCCCGATCAGGTGGTCGAGCTTGTGACCCGCGCGCATCGCCTTGGCGGTGAGGTATCGGCGATTGTGCGCGTGCACCGGCGCTTGCAGCGCCTTGCGTCCCGATACCTCGATTCCGGCCTCGGTAAGGCCCGCGAGCTTCAACGGATTGTTGGTCATCAGCAGGATGCGCGTGCAGCCGAGCATCTTCAGCATGCGCGCCGCGATGCCATAGTCGCGCTCATCGTCATCGAAGCCGAGCATCGTGTTGGCGTCTACCGTGTCGAGGCCCTCGTCCTGCAGCGCGTAAGCGCGCATCTTGTTGGCAAGCCCAAGGCCGCGGCCTTCCTGTTCGAGATACAGGATCACGCCGCCCCCTTCTTCACTCAAACGCTCGAGCGCAATGCCGAGTTGGTCGCCGCAGTCGCAGCGGCGCGAGCCGAACACGTCGCCGGTCAGGCAGGCCGAGTGCAGGCGCACCGGAACTGGTTTCGAAAAATCCGGCTTGCCGACAATCACCGCGACCGAACCGCCGCCGACGGCGTCGCGGAATACGACGAAGCGCGTCGCGATGCCGCCCTGCAACGGGACCTTCGCTTCGCCCGCGATCTCGAGCGAGTGCACCATGTCGTGGCGGAATTTTCCGATCGCCTCTGCGGTAATGACGACCAAAGGCGGTTCGATCAACACGTTGGCGGATACCGTCTCGGCGACGAGCAGCGCCGGCAACCGTTGCGCGAACTTCGCAAGCTCGACGGACGCGGCGGCAGACGCGCCCGCGGGCGCCGCCGTTCGCGCGTCGACGGGGTCCGGATCCGCATCCGCGACGAGCGAGTAAATGTCTTCAGGCGTGGCGCGATCCGGCAAAGGGAGCGCCATCGGTCCGGTTGCGTCGATGCCAAGCGCGCACGCGCGGCGCGCGGACACGACCAGCTTCGGCTCGTGCGGCGCGCATAGGACCGCGAACGCGGCGAGCCGCGCCGCGTCAATGCCATCGACCGGAAGAGCAATGAGAAACTTCGCCGATGCTGAGGAGATGATCACTGGCCGGCCGGCGCGAAATTCAGCAAGACCACGCTTGACCATCACGCGATCTGGCGAACCGAACACTCCGCCACCTGCGTGTCCGTTTCCGTTTTTCATACGCGCATGTTCCGCAACAATTCCATATGACACAGCTAAAACCGCGAACTACATTATTATTCCGGCTGTTAGCTCGCGTCCCCCTGTGCTCTTTGCGTAGCAGATTAGTGTGGCGGTATGAAGTCCCAGTTCCATGAACAGCCGTTAATCGCGCAACAGATTGCCTGATCATGTCTTTCGGAGGCGAGCAGCCTGACGGCCCGACCAGCAACAACGATGGCTGGGACAAAGTTCCAATCCTTTTTCGGACGTCCGGCGTCGCACTGCCTGCTCCGTGGGAGGAGCGGTTTGGCCCGCTTCGGCACGGTACGGTCGACGAGCTTATGGTGGTCGGACAGCTGGGACAATCGATCGACGGCCGCATCGCCACGGCGACGGGCCATTCCAAATACATCAACGGGCCGGCCGGGCTCGATCACCTGCACCGCCTGCGCGCCGTGGTCGACGCCGTGCTGGTCGGTGTCAGAACGGCGATCACGGACGATCCGCTGCTCACCGTCCGCCGCGTGGCGGGCCAGAGTCCGGTGCGGATCGTGCTCGATCCGAACGGTCGACTCTCACCTGAGGCCCGTGTGCTCGCGGACGACGGCACGCGCCGGCTGGTGATCCGGATGGACAATATTCCAGCGGCTACTCGCCCTGGGGTTGAGATTGTTGCCTTGCCGGCGCCCGACGGCGAAATCGCACCGGCTTCGATCCTCACCGCACTCGCCGAACGCGGCTTCCGCCGCATCCTGATCGAGGGTGGCGCAAACACGGTGTCGCGTTTCATCGCGGCCGGATGCCTCGACCGGCTGCATGTGGTCGTTGCTCCGATCATCATCGGAGCCGGACCATCCGGCGTGACGCTCAAGCCGATCGCCCGCGCCGACGAGGCGCTGCGCTCGCCGATGCGGACGCACTTGATCGGCGACGAAGTGCTGCTCGACTGCGATCTGACGGCTCACCGCGTTCCCGTCGGCTGTGCGAAGAAATCGACGTGACCGATGCGCATGGCTGAGCGGCCTGCCGCGATATGGTCGCGGCGGCGTGCGAGCCACGTGATGACATCCTCGATTGGAACTCCGATTTCGCGGGCCGCTGCGGCCCAGCCGCTTATTACTTCTGTCTGAATCTCTTCATCTTTCGGGTCGAAGACCCAGTCCGACCCGGCTTGGGTCACGGTGTAGCCCAGCGTCCTGAAGCGCTCGGGCGCGGCCGCGGCCGCAGCGGGCCCGAGCGCCGGGCCGAAGCCTTTATCCGTCTTCTGGTGCCGGTTGACGGCGTCGATCAGCGTCAAATCGAGCGGATCGGCAGGGTCAAAGGTTGTCAGGCCGTCATAGGTCAGCGCCGCATAGATCGGCAGCCGG
>JAXDNZ010000251.1:0-3585 GCA_034669185.1 Hyphomicrobiales bacterium | reverse complement strand
ATGCCGACGCCGGTGTCGGCGAGCGCGATCATCACGTACTGCCCTTCCGCGACGGGCTCGGGGAGATCCGCCACGTAGGCCTTGTCGATGTAGCAATTGGCGGTCTCGATGGTGATCTTGCCGCCGTTCGGCATCGCATCGCGCGCGTTCAGCGCCAGATTGAGGATGGCGCTTTCGAGCTGGTTGGGATCGGCCTCGGTGCGCCACAGGCCGGCCGCCAGAACGGTCTCCAGCACCACGGCGTCACCGACCGCGCGGCGGACCAGATCGGACAATCCGGAGACCAGCTTGTTGGCATCGAGGACTTTTGGCGCCAGGGGCTGCTGGCGTGAGAAGGCGAGGAGCCGGCTGGTCAACGCGGCGGCGCGGCGCACCCCTTCGAGCGCGATGTCGCGGCCGCGCGTCATCCGCGCGGTGGCGGCGGAGGCCTGCAGGTTGGGCAACTGCCGGCCGATCATGTCGAGGCCGCCCATCACGATCGTCAGCAGGTTGTTGAAGTCGTGCGCGACCCCGCCGGTGAGATGGCCGACGGCTTCCATCTTCTGCGATTGCCGCAGCGATTCCTCGACCTTCCGGCGCGCCTCGTTCTCCGCCTCGAGCTCGCGCGTGCGCTCCTTCACCGCCGCTTCGAGCGCTTCGGTGAAATTGCGCAACTCGACCAGCTCGCGCTTGCGCTCTGTGATGTCGATGCTCACCCCGACGACACGAAGCGGGGATCCCGCGTCGTCGTAGAACACCAGGCGCCGGGCCTGAATCCAGCGCAGCGCTTTGTCCGTCTGCCGGATGATCCGGAAGTCGAGCTCGAATTCCCGCACTTTTTCGGCAAGCGCGGTCGCGATCGTATCGCGCAGGCGGGCCTGGTCCTCGCGATGGACCGTCGCGACCCACGTGTCGTAACGACCGTCGAAATCGTCGAGCCCGTAGATCGCCAAAGCGGTGGCCGACAGGCGCACTGTGCCGGCCGGCACCTGCCAGTCGATCACGCCGATGCGGCCGACCTGCTCGGCGAGAACGAGAAGCTCGGCGCTTTCGTCGGGGCTGTACCCAAGACTTTTCGACACGGCCTAACCGCCAAGAATCCGTTTCGCGTCGGTCATGGCCTTGAGCTTGCCGAAGGCCACGTTGCGCGGGAGGTGGTTGAAGCCGCAGGAGCTCGTGATGATGGTCTGCTCGGGCGCGAGCCACGTGTGCGCGCGGATCCGCGCCGCGACCGTTTCGCCGGTCTCGACCTTCGGGTTCTGCACATCGACCGCGCCGACGCCGAGCTGCTGGTTTTTCAGCAGGCCCTGGTAGTGCGGCGTCATGTCGTGCTCGATGAGATACGACGACGACGCGATCTGGCACACGAGGTCGGCCTTGTAGCGGCCGACGTCGAAATAGCGGTGACCGATCTGCGCGTCGTATTCCTTTCCGACCGCGTAGTTGCCCTGGCAGATGTGGGTCGACACATGGACGTCGCCGGGCAGGTCTTCGATCGCCGCGTTGATGGCGTCGACCGCGGCGCGCACCTCGGCGTCGTCGGCCATGGTGAAGAGCGGCTCGTCGACCTGGATGTGCTTGCAGCCCGCTTGCGCCAGCATCTTGAAATTGTGCCGCAGCAGCTTGCCGATGTCGGCCATCATGAGCGCGAGATCGTGGTAGTGCTCGTCGTAGGCGACCTTCGCCAGCATGTGCGGACCCGTCATGGTGATCTTGACCGGCTTGCTGGCGAGCGCCGAGACGGTCTTGAACTCCTCCACCAGGCCGAGATCGATCTTCTCCGCGATCTGCGCCCGGCAGGTCGCCGCCGGATGGAAGACGTTGGGGTCGTAGGGCGTGATCGGCTTCGCCCGCGTCGCGCCCTGAAACGCCGGGATCTTCTGCCAGAAGTGATTGAGCATCGCGTTCGGCGGCGAATGCCGGTTATGGGTGCGCCGGTGCATCTCGCCGCCCGTGATGACGTCGATCCCGGCGAGCTGCTGATCGAGAATGGCCGCCTCGCCGGCGCGGTATTGCGCGTCCGCCATGGCCGCCATGGACAACTGTCCGACCGCGATCAGACGGTCGAGCGCCTCGTACCAGTCCGGCACGCTGTGGGCGCCGATGACCGTGGTGGCGTATTTGGCGTATGGCTTCATGGGTTTCCCCTACCCGGGCACATACTAGCACGGCAATCCGCGCTATCGCGCCAGCCGCAGCGCCAGCACCAGGACTGCGCTCGCGGCGATCCACGAACCCACGACGCGCAAGCCGATGCGATGCCAGGCGCCTCGGGCTCTCATGCCGATCATGACGACGATCGTCAACATTGCGAACGCGGCGATCGCGGCGCCGGTCTGGGCCGCGACGGCGGACGGGATCGTGATCGCCTGCGGCGGCGTGTTGAGCGCAACCGCTCCGCCGGTCAGGCAGGCCGAAAGGGCCTGAACGGCCCGCGGAACGGGCCGCGCGATCGCGACCGCGATTCCCGCCAACGCCGCGACCGCGAGCAGCACCGGCCCGGTGTTCTGCTCGCGCACGGCGGCAGCGATCAGGACCGAACCCGCGGCGAGGCCGAACGCGTAGGCGGCGACGGCGGCGACGGGAAACCGCTTCGCGTCCTGACCGGCCAGCAGTCCGAGCGCGACGACGGCCAGCAGATGCGTCGGCAGGAAGAATTGCGTCAGCCCGTCGACGAACGCGCCGATCATGCGAGACCGCTGAGATAGGCGAGGCCGACCGCCGCGATCGCACCGCCAGCGGCGCGCACCGCGATCCGGCCGGCGGGCCAGCGCGCGAACTGCCCGAACGCGATGCCGGTCAGATGCAGGAGGCCGGTCGCGATCACCAAGCCGGCCGAGAACGCGACCGCGTTGGCGCCGTCCGGCAATTCCTTGCCGTGGGCGTGGCCGTGGAAGATCGCGAAGGCGCCGACCAGCACGGCCGCGGCCCATAGCGGCGGGCGCGCCGCGAGCGCGACCATCACGCCGAGGACGACGGCCGATGCGGCGATACCGGTCTCGACGGCCGGCAGCGGCACGCCGAGGATGCCGAGCACGCCACCGGCCGCCATCACCAGTGGAAACACGATGGGCAACAGCCAGAGCGCGGGCGGTCCGAGGAAGACGCCCCACAGCCCGACCGCGAGCATCGCCACGACATGGTCGAGGCCGAACACCGGATGCATGAACCCGGAGAGGAAACCGCCCGCTCCGCCCTCGCCGCTATGCGCGAGCGCCGGTGCGGCGAGAAGCGCGAGCATGACAGCGACGACAAGCCGAGGGGCAAGCGACATGATCCGACTGTCACTCCGGGGCGCCGCCCAGCGGCGAGCCTGGAATCCATAACCACAATTCGCACAAGGACGCACGGCCGGGCCACGTCGCTTGTTTCGTGGCTATGGATTCCGGGCTCCGGCCCGCGGCCGGCCCCTGAATGACGGCGTGCGTGGCTTGCGCGACCGGGCCCGGGAAACTAGAAGGCCCGCATGCAGAATATCGAGCCCTTGATCTTCGATCTGGTCGAGTGGATCGCGCGCGAGCCGCGCACCCATGCGGACGTCATGAGCGCGTGGCGCACGTCGTGCCCGCGTCTCACGGTGTGGGAAGATGCGGTCGACCGCGGCCT
>JAXDNZ010000250.1:0-4243 GCA_034669185.1 Hyphomicrobiales bacterium | reverse complement strand
GTGGTCGCGGTCTTCTTTCGCAACGATCACTATCCGAGCGAGGAGGCTTATCTGCACGCGATCGCGGATGCGATGCGGCCCGAGTATGAGGCGGTTGCGAAGGCCGGGTTCGTGTTGCAGATCGATTGTCCCGACCTCGCGATGGGGCGGCACATCAAATACCACAACGTCGATCTCGCGACCTTCCGCAAAGCCGCCCAAATGAATATCGAAGCGCTGAACCACGCGGTCGCCGGCATTCCGCCGGAGCAGCTTCGGATCCATGTGTGCTGGGGCAATTACGAGGGTCCGCACCACTACGATGTGCCGCTCGCCGACGTGATCGATCTCGTGTTCAGGGCGCGGGCAAGCGCGATTTCATTCGAAGCCGCCAACCCGCGCCACGCGCATGAATGGACCCTGTTCGAGACCGCGAAGCTGCCCGACGGCAAGGTGCTGATTCCGGGTGTGATCGAATCGAAGTCGAATTTCATCGAGCACCCGGAGGTGATCGCCCAGCGTATCGCGCGCTATGCCAACCTGGTCGGGCGCGAGAATGTGATGGCCGGCAGCGACTGTGGTTACGGCACCTGGGTCGGCCAGGCGGCCGTCGATCCCGACGTGGTGTGGGCGAAGCTTGCGGCGCTGGCGGAAGGCGCGCGCATCGCGTCGCGACGGTTCTGGAAGTAATTCGGGGACAGAAAAATGGCATCGAGAGCCGAGATATTCGGACGCGCGCTGGGGAAGGCCGTCAAGCACACGGTTGCCGGGCTCAAGCCGTCAGAGGCCGCGCCGGTGATGTATCGTACCAACATCCGCGATGTGCCAAAGGCCGAGGGGCTGACTCCTGCTGACGCCTGGGTCGATACCCAGGTGCAATTGCTGATCGACAATGCATCCGCGGGCGCCGATCACCTGGTCGGCCGCACCCTGCTCGAGCCCGGTGCGCGCCACGATAACCATCGCCATCTCAACTGCGACGCCTTCTTCATCGTGCTCAAGGGACAGGGCATGATCCTGACCGATGCGGGCGACAAGCCCGCGCGCGAGGGCGACGTCGTCTATCTCCCGCGCGGCTGCTGGCACGGCTTCGACAACACCTCTAGCGACGACGTCGTGCTGCTGTGGGGGTTGCTGGGCGCCGGTTCGATCGAAGCATCGGGCTATCAGGTGCATCCGGGTCACAAGGGGTAAGCGCATGAATGTCTGGGAAGACCCACGCGTCAAGCGCGGCATGGAGATTCAGCTCAAACACCGGCGCGAACTGATCGCCGCCGGGGGCAAGCCGATCGGCTGGAAGATCGGGTTCGGCGCGCAGGCGATCATGCAGCGCCTGAATATCTCCGGTCCGCTGGTCGGCTTTCTGATGCAGAGCGGCTATGTACCCTCCGGCGGCACGGTCTCGCTCGCCGGCTGGGCGAACCCGATCGCCGAACCGGAAGTCGCCGTCTACATGGGCAAGGATCTCGCAGCCGGCGCCGATCGCACCACGGCCATGGCGGCAGTCGCCGCGCTCGGTCCCGCGATCGAGCTGGCCGACCTTGCGTTCCCGCCGGACGACGTGGAGGCGGCGGTCGCGGGCAACATCTATCAGCGTCACGTGGTGCTCGGGCCGCGCGACCCTTCGCGCGCCGGCGGCAAAGCCGACGATCTCGTCGCGCACATCTTCCGGCGCGGCGAAGAGTTCGCCAGCACCGACAATTTCCAGGCGACCGTCGGCGAGTTGATCGGACTGGTGCAGCATGCCGCGGCCGTCTTGGCGGCCTTCGGTGAAAAGCTCTCGGCCGGTGACGTGCTCATCACCGGCTCGGTCGTGCCGCCGCCCGCAATCGATGCGGACGAGCGCGACTTCGCCTATGAGCTTAGCCCCATCGGTCGGGTGTCGGTGCGGTTCGCGCGCTGACGCGCGCCTAGCGGACGCCGACCGTCACGCGCACGATCGCGACGCCTTCGCCGCCGTCGGAGCGGCCGCTCAGCGCAAGGTCGAAGCTGTCTTCGCCGCGATATTTCGCGGCGGCGCGATAGATCACGCCGGTGCGTCCGCGCGGCGTGACCGTACCGTGCCGTGGGGCTGCCATGATCCTGACGCCGTTCATAGACACCGCCGGGGCGAAGAACGAAATGGCGCAGGCGGCGCCCGAGCCGATCGTGACGGTCGCTGCCGATTCGCTGCCGAGCGCCAGGCGCACGGGGCCGGACCGGCATTCGGCGAGCGAGCGGGCATCGAGCGTGCGCGCCGCGAGGCCGAACGCCAGGACGCCGACGAACGCGACACATCCGAGCAGCGCGGTGCGGCGCGGAGACGACGTACCCTGATCGCCGGGCGCGCGGACGGCGCGCGGCTCCAGCGTGGCCGGAAAGCCGATGCGGACCGTGTCCGCAGGGCCAAAGGACGCCATGGGCCGCTCCCGGGTGTTTGCGCCGGTCGAGATTTGACCGACGGGCACCGGGATAACGCGCGCTGGATGCGCACTTGCATGACGTAACTCACATTGGAGCGAAGAAAAGTGGCGCCACGTAAAGTCTTGGCAATACAATTATGCAATCAAAGAGCGTCACGCTCCGCTCCGGCCGCCGCGATCGCCTCGATGGCGCCCGGCGACAGCACGACGATGCCGCCGCGCTCAAGCCGCACCCATTTCAGCTTCTCCCACGCGCGCAGCTGTTTGTTCACGCTCTCCCGGCTCGTGCCGGTGAGCAGGCTCAATTCGCGCTGCGTGATGGCGAGCTTCCGTGGACCTGGAGACCTTTGGCTTTTCTCGCCGAGCCGGACGAGCAGTTTGGCGAGCCGCGAAGCGGGCCTCGTCTTCGCGCAGGGCGACGCGCCGCCCACGCGCTGCTTGCCGATGTGCTTGCCGGCTTCGGTGAGGGCTTCACAACGCGCGATGTCGTGGAGGCAAGGCGCCTCGCGGTTACTGGACGTGGAAGCGCCGCGCGTTCTACTCCGCCAGCGTGACGATCGTATTTTCGTACTTGCCGGCGCCCATGCCGCCGTCGGCGAAGATGCCGTGGTCGGCGATCCATTTGCGCGACTCCTCGAACGCGTCGCGGGAATAGGACTCGAACACGAGTCGCTCGCCGGGGCCCCAGCGGCGCGTATCCATTGCCGCGTGAAAGCGAACCGGGAACTCGCGTTTGTAATAGTGAGTGTACAGCTCCGGGCGAAGATCGATGTCGCGCTGCGCGCGCCGCAGCGCATGGAAGAACTTGCGCAGGTCCTGCGGATCCGGATCGCCGGTGATCATCGTGGCGATCATGAAGGTGTTGTCGATGATCTTGCGGAAGCCGAGCTGCTCGGCGAAGTAATACGGTCCCGAGAACAGCGCGCAGGCCGGCAGCTTGCCTTCGATCAACAGTTCCATTCGCTTGAACAGCATGCCGTCGTTGAACGAGAGATTGATTTGGTCCATCGGCATGTATTGTTCGAACGCCTGGATGGTCGCGTAGTGGCTGCCTGATTGGTAGCCGACCGAGATCGGGACACCGGCAAGATCCTCGGGTGTCTTGACCTTCGAATCCGCAGGCACGAACACGCCTGACGGGGCGACCGAGTAAAGATCCGCATACAGCTTGCCGTGGCCGCTCGTTGCGGCGACGTTCACGGTCCAGTGACAGGCGCAGCTCACGTCCGATTTGCGGCCCTCCTCGAACGACTGGTAGGCGCCGACCTTGACGCCCCTGTCGTGAATTTTGCCGCCGGTCGCCTGCACCTCCTCGCGGAATTCGTAGTCGAGGCCTTCGTCGCGAAAGTAACCTTTCTCCTCGGCGACCCATTCCTGCAGCCGGAAGTGCGGCTGGATAATGAATCTCTGGTTCTTCATGGGCATCTACTCCCTATGCGGCGTTCTTTGCGGGCGGCAATGGCCGAAGACGGGCGATGTTAATGGAAATTGCGCCCCTTGGGCATGACCTTGGCGGTCTGTGAGGCGGAGGAGAATTCGTCGAGCAGGGACGGCGCGTCTTTGAACAGGGTGACAAGCGAATCGCCAGTGCGCGGGTGGCGGTGGCGCTCGGGAACCGGACGATGCGCCGCGTCGGCCGGAGGCGCCGTGTCGACGCAGGCATGATCGTCGGACAGGCGGCGCAGGAGCGGTGTCAGATCGCGAATATCTTCCGCCACCACATGGATCACGCCGGATGCGTTCTGCAGCGGCCCGGTGACACTGACGAGCCGCGCGCCGAGCACGATCGGGCGGAATGCCTCGAACGTTCTCTGCCACACGATCGTGTTGGCGATGCCGGTTTCGTCCTCCAGCGTCATGAA
>JAXDNZ010000249.1:0-2604 GCA_034669185.1 Hyphomicrobiales bacterium | reverse complement strand
TTGATTGTGCGTGAAGTGAGCCCGGACGCTCCTCAGCATGAGGGCGGCGTCATCCGCGCGACAGCGCCGGCGCGTGACCGAGCCCATCGCGGTTGTAGATATCGTCGCGGAATTGCACGACGCCGTCGGACGTCGCCCAGGCGGTGACGTAGACCCACTGCAGCGGCACCTGGGGTTTCAGCTTGGCGTCCTTGCGCTCGCCCGACTTGATCACCTCGTCGATCTCGCCGCGCGACCAGCCGCTGGTCTCGGAGAGGAGCCAGTTCACCAGCTCGCGCACGTTCTGGATGCGCATGCAGCCGGACGAATGGAAGCGGATGTCCTCGCCGAACAGGTTCTTCAGCGGCGTGTCGTGCATGTAGACACCGTGCTGGCTCGGGAAATTGATGCGGATCGACCCGAGCGAGTTGAAGTCGCCGGGGTCCTGCTTGAAACGGTAGTTCACGGCTTCTTCCGAGAACCAGTTGATCTGCGCCGGCGCGAGCTCGACGCCCTTCGGGTCGAGGATGCGGATGTGGTTCTTGGTCAGGTAATCCGGCTCGGTCTGCATCTTCGGGATCAGGTCCTTGCGGACGATCGAGACCGGCACGGTCCAGTACGGATTGAAATTGATCTCGACGATCTTGCTCGAGAGATCGGGCGACGGCCGGTCCGGCTTGCCGGCGACCGCCGCGTGGCGCGACATCACCACGCCGTTCTCGATCGCTTCCAGTTGCGCGGCCGGAATGTTGCACACAACGAAGCGATGCCCGGGCGTGACGCTCAGTGCGCGCAGCCGCACCAGATTGACCCGGAGCTGGCTGAGCCGCTCGGCGGCCGGGATGTTGAGCGCGTTGAATGTCAGATTGCGCGCGATGCCGTCGGCCGACAGGCCGTGGCGGGCCTGGAAGCGCTTGACCGCGGCCTCCACGTAGGAGTCGTAGACCTCGTTCTCGCCCGCGCCGGGATCGAGGTCGCCCGCGAGCTTCAACCGCGCGCGCAGCGGCAGGACGCTTGGGTGGCGGATGCCGAGCCGCAGCCGGTCGGTCGGCGGCACAACCGGCCAGCCGCCGGCGGCGGCGATCTGCTCGTAGCGCGCGATCGCGGCTTCGGTGGTCTGCGCGGTCCCGGCCGAGAGCGTCGGCAGCGACGACGTCGGCATCTTGATGGTACGCGAGGTGGAGTCGTAGGCCTGGCCGAAGTCGCCGCCGCGCTCGTTTTGCTGGATCAGCTGCTGCAACGGATCTTCGGCAGCTTGCGCGAAGGCGCGCGTCGCCACGGCCGCGGCGGCGCTCCCCGCAAGAGCAGTCAGCACGCCGCGGCGGGTCAGTCGCGCACGGTCTCTGTCGCGTCGTTTGGTCATGCAGCTCGCACGTGAATCGGTGGCAATCGTTTCTGGCCCCCGATTACCATGATCCGCGCGCCTGCCTCAACGCGGCGCCGTCAGGCCTCCTGCTCCATCGTCACCGCGACGTTGCCGTTGGCGGAGAGGCGGACCTTGTTGCCCTCCACACCGGCGACGAGGCTCGCGTCGATGAAATGGTGATGGCCCTTGTGGCTGCCCTCGCCGCTGTCCTTCCGGGTCAGCTTGATGCGCTTGCCCTCGACGCGATCGACCGTGCCGACATGGGCTCCGTCCGCGCCGATGACCTCCATGTGCTCCCTGATGGAATTTAAGTCGGTCATGGTGTCCTGCCTCTTGTGGTGATGGACAGGATCAACGCGCGAAGGCGCGGCCGGTTCAAGGCGCCCCGCCGCTACCGGGGTGGTCGTTTTGGGATTGGGGAGAAGATGGACGAGCCGTCGCCCAAGCGCCCTGCGAAATCCGACGCCGGGAGATGGACTTGCCCGCCGCAGGTCGGCATAAGGCGGCATGAGCAAAGCAAAAGTCTCTTTCAAGCTGAACCGGATCGCCGAGGACGACTGGCAGATCATTGCCGAGTACCCGGGAGCGGACACACGCTACATCAAGGGCCTCAAGAGCAAGGCGGAGGCCGACGAATGGCTGAACGGCACCCGCAAGATCGATTGGCTGCGGTCGCAGGGCTACGCCAAGTGACCCGGCGCTGATCGCGCGCCCTTCGACCTCTTCGAGCCGCAGCGTCGCCCGGACCGCCCCGGCTATGGCCGGTCGGCCTTGTTCTGTGCCTTGCTGTCCTTGCCGGGCTTGGCGGGCTTTTCCTTCTCGCCCTGTGTGTCGGGAAGGGTCTCTTCCTTGTTCTGATTTTTGTCCATGACCTATGACCTTCCAAAGGTGCCCGCGAAGGACAGCCCGAGGAAGACGGCCGCCAGCACGCAACTCACCACGAGGACCACAAGAACCGGCCGGTCCAGAAAGCCTTGCCGCGCCTCGACGGGGCTTTCGACGACGTGATCGCCTTCCTTGTGCATGGTCGCCTCCTGTGGGAAGGCAACCGCTGTTTATGGCGGAAAGTTCCAGACCCCGCAGCCCGATCCCCGCCGCGAGACCTGGCGCCTTTTCTATCCGCGCAAGCCGCTCATCGCTTTTTCGTCTTCTTTTTCGGCCCGAAGATCGCGTCCCAGTTATCCTTGTAGGCTTGGGACACCGGCTTCTGGCCTTCGCCACGGCTGTAATTCTTGGGCGCCTCGGTCTTGGGCCCTTCA
>JAXDNZ010000248.1:0-4029 GCA_034669185.1 Hyphomicrobiales bacterium | reverse complement strand
GACGTGAGCGCGCAAGCCGGTACGCAGCCGGACGCCGAGCCGTTGCGCGAAGCGCGCCGCGAGAACATTCCGCTCGCGATCTTCTACATGATCGCGTCCGGCCTGGTGTTCAATTGCGCGAACGCGGCCTCGAAGTGGCTGATCGCGACCTACCCGATCGGCGAAGTGCTGTTCGCCAGAACCCTGGTCGCGCTCCTGACCGTCGCGGCATTCATCCTGCCGATCACGGGTTTCGCGGTCTATCGCACCCGGCGGCTGCGCGCGCATGCGATCCGCGCCTGCTCGCAGGTCGGCTCGCAATCGATGCTGCTGATCGCCTTCAGCCTGATGCCGCTCGCCGGCGCGACCGCGATCATGTTCTCTTCGCCGATCTTCTCCACCCTCGCGTCGGCCTATTTCCTTCACGAGGTCGTGGGGCGCGCGCGCTGGGGCGTGCTGTTCATCGGATTTCTTGGCGTGGTAATCATCGCCAGCCCGGGCGCGGACTCGTTTCAGCTCGGAGCGCTGTTCGCGCTCGGCAATGCGATCCTGTTCGGCACGGTGGTGGCAGGCGTGCGCGGCATGTCGTCGACGGAGTCGGCGCGGACGCTCGTCATGTACCAGCTGACCTTTCTGACCGGCGTCTATGCGATCGCCCTGCCCTTCGGCTTCGTCATGCCGACAGGGTTCGACGCGCTGATCATGGCCGCCAGCGGCGTCGGCAATGGTGCCGCACAATATCTTTGGACACGCGCGATCCATTTGGCGCCGACATCGGCTGTCGTGCCGTTCCAGTATCTCCAGCTCGTCTGGGCGATCCTGCTGGGCTTCACCATCTGGGGCGACCTGCCGACCGTGGGCCTGCTCGTCGGCTCCGCGATCGTGATCAGCTCCGGACTCTATTTGTTCTGGCACGAGACCCGGCGCGTCCCGGTCGCGGACGCGGACTAGCCCGTTCAATCCGTCTCAGCCGTCGAGCTGCCGATAGTGGCGGAAGATGCCCTCCCGGTTGAACGCGATGCGCCGAGACGATGCCAAATAGGCCGCGACGCGCGGCCGCCCGGCGACGCGGTCGTGCAGCGCGATGACACGCGGCACCGCCTTCTCGAACCGCTTCATCCGCTTCGGGAAGGCGTAGCGCAGGCCCGCGACGATCTGGAACAGCGAGAGGTCGACGTAGGAGAGCCTGCGGCCGAGCACCCACGGGCCGCCGCTTCGCGCGAGCACGGTCTCGAAATAGCCGAGGAATTTCGGCGCGCGGTAACGCCAGAAAGACTTTGCCGCCGCTTTCGCGGCGGGAATCTGATCTTCGAAATAGAGCTGGGACGAGATCGGATGATGCGTGTCGTGGGTCTCGGTGACGAAGTCGGCGATGGTAAGCTGCAATTGATGCGCCCAAAGGCGTCCCGCTTCGTCCTTCGGGGCCAAGCCCAGGCGCGGTCCGAGATAGAGCAGGATATTGGCGGTCTGCGCGATCAGGAGCTTGCCGGCCTTGAGAACCGGGCACGCGAACGGCGCACGCTTCTCGCCCTTGCGCTCGATCAGCCTGGCGATCGCCTCATCGCCGCGCTTGCGCGCAACGTCGAGGTAATCCGCACCGGCTTCTTCCAGCGCGAGGCGCACGAATTCGCCGCGTCCCTGGATCGTCGGCCAGTAATAGAGCTCGTACCGCATCGATGACCTTGAACGATGATGGGCCGGCGCTTGCCGCCGGCCCATCATCGTCTCAACGTGTCGTCAATTGGCGGCGAAACAGTAGAGCAAGCCGTCGCCGCCGGTGCTCTTCAGGTCGGCCTGGCTGCAGCCGCCGTCGGGCCCGCGCGAGGGATGTGAGGAATTCCACGACAGCATCGGCGCGGAGTCGTTGAGGCCCTGACGATCGTGATGGCCGACCATCGCGGCGCCCTGCGTGCTCTTGGTCCAGTTGCCGCAGGTGCGGTCGTCGGTGCCGGTGAAGGCGGTGCCGTCGGACTGCGAGCCGGTGAGGATGTCGTGGCGGTTTGGCGTGTCGCCGCGCCCGTTGATCGGGTCGCCCTTCTCGCTCAGCGCTGTCTGCTTGTTGAGGTTGTTGGTGCCGTGCAGCTCGGCAAGGTCCTTGGCGATGACGACGCCTTTGGCGTTCATCCACGGCCCGCGGCCGATGCGATCCTTGGCATTCACGGGGTTCGCGCCTTGCGTGCTGAGATAGGCGCGCCAGGTCTTGCCGCCGGCGCCAACGGCTTGCGCGAGCTGCTGGCAATGGCGGTCGGCGCCTTCAAGCCCGCCGAGGTCGGCGCCCTTACCGGGACCGGCGCTGGTGATGAAGAAACTCATCTGCTGCTGCTGCTGCGACTGCGCGCCGCCGGCCAATCCAAGCGTGATCAATGCGACCGACGCCAAAGCGATTTTTGTTTTGCGATTCACGAACGTCCTCCTTTGAAAACGGGCGATCGTCACCAGCCGCCCATACGCCGTTATAACCCCGCGGCCCCGGAGTTATTTCATCACGCCTTCTTGAACAGCGCGCGCAATGAGCCGCTCTTGAGGTGGATATCGTCGATGCGCCAGCCCTGCTTGAGCTTGACGAGGTCGTGCGTGATCGCCACGTCCTTGCCGAAGTTCTTGAATGTGACCGTGGCGGTCGCCTTGTCGGGTCCATTTTCCTTCACGTCGATCGAAAGCGCGCTGAGTTCCCAATCCTGCGCATCGATGAACGGATCGCCGCCGAGCGCACCAACCTCGCTGCGCTTGGCCGCCCTCTTCGCATCCGCGTCGATCAGCCGCGCGAGCGACGGCGTGAAGTAGCGGTTGATTGCCGCCGTGCTGGCGAGCGAGGTCCCTTTGGAGTCCTTGCCCATGTAGTTGGCATAGATCCCGTTGAGGAAGGCCTGCGCCGAAGACTCGGCCGCAACCGCGGGTCCTGCGGCGGCCGCGATGGCCAGTGCGATGATGACGGCGCGCCGCGTCAGCATGAGATCGTTCTCCTTTGCATTGGTGGGGCGGCTTGATCGCACGGCGCGGCTATCCGCTCAAGCCGTTGAACCGTGCGCGCCGCCGCAGCGACAAAAACCTGGACGGTCAAGAGCGCTCGCCGCGTCGCTCGGCCGGGGAAACCTCTTTCCCATTCAAAAAGCCGGTCCCGCGGCCCGGTGCCAGGAGACTGTCATGCGCTTGCTTGCTCTCGCGGGAGCCCTTGGGCTCGCCGTCATTGCCGTTGCTCCGAGTGTCACGCCTGCCGCCGCCGGGCCGTACGGTCCGCGATTCTGTCTGCAGTATCGTGGCGGTGGAGAAAATTGCGGCTTCTACAGCTTCAACCAATGCCTCGCGGCGCTCAGCGGCAACGCCGGCATGTGCATGGTCGCGCCATGGCAAACAACGGTCACCACCGTGTCGACGCCGCGCGGCCGATACCGCGTCATTCGCGACGCGATCGACTAGGCCGCGACATCGGCGCGGACAAGAAAAAAAGCCCGGCATCGCTGCCGGGCTTCGTTTTCAACTCGGTCGGGTGCCGATCAGGCCTGCTGGATCGCCGACAGCAGCCAGCTGCCGCCGTGCGCACGCATGAAGGTCCAGATCTCGGTTGCTTCCTGCGGCTGGTCGTTGCCGTCCGAGACGCGGCCCGTCGCACGCTCGACGTAACGGTCGATCAGCGAGTAGCGCATGGCGACACTGGCGTAGTCCTTGTCGCCCTCGCGCCACGACTCGGAGAGGTCGCCCTGCAGGAGCTTCACGTCGCGGATTTCGTTCACGACGCCGCGGCTCGCATTCTCGGACAATTCCTCCGAATAGTAGGACAGCATCTCGGGCGTCACGCGTGCGCGCAACGCGGCAAGGTCCTCGCGCCCATAGGCGGTCTGGACTTCGCCGAGGAGGCGCTCGAACGTGTCGAAGTCTTCCGGCTTCACCTCGAGCGGCTCGGTCGCGGGTGCCGGGCCCGACCCGCCGAACGGGCCAAGCGCCGAGCGCGGTTGCTCGTTCGCCTCGCGCGGCAGGCCTGCGTAGGCTGGGGCCGGCTGCTGGCGGCGCTGCCACCAGGTCCAGAGAAGGCGCGCAACAATGACCACGAGC
>JAXDNZ010000247.1:0-3020 GCA_034669185.1 Hyphomicrobiales bacterium | reverse complement strand
TTCCTGCCCAACCACGAGGTCTACATCACCGACTGGGCCGATGCGCGCATGGTGCCGTTGTCGGAGGGCAAGTTCGATCTCGACGACTACGTCGACTACCTGATCTCGATGCTGCACCTGTTGCGCGGCGACATCCATGTCATCGCGGTGTGCCAGCCCTCCGTGCCGGTGATGGCGGCGGTCGCGCGCATGGAGGCGGATGGCGATCCGCATGTGCCGCACTCGATGATCCTGATGGGCGGTCCGATCGATACCCGGGTCAATCCCACCGAGGTGAATACGCTGGCGGAGCGACGTGGCGTCGAATGGTTCCGCGGCAACGTCATCACCAAGGTGCCGTTTCCGAATCCCGGTTTCATGCGCGACGTCTATCCGGGCTTCCTGCAGCTCAACGGCTTCATGAGCATGAATCTGCAGCGGCATCTCGAAGCCCACCGCAACCTGTTCACCCATCTCGTTCAAGGCGATGGCGATTCTGCGCAGAAGCACCGCGAGTTCTACGACGAGTACCTTGCGGTCATGGACCTCTGCGCGGAGTATTACCTGCAGACGGTCGACACCGTGTTCGTCCGTCACGCCCTGCCGGAAGGCGCGATGACGCACCGCGGCGTGCGCGTGGACCCGGCCAAGATCCGCCGCGTGGCACTGATGACGGTCGAGGGCGAGAACGACGACATTTCTGGCCTGGGTCAGACCGAGGCGGCACACCGGCTGTGCGTCAACATCCCGTCCGAGCGCAAGGTGCATTGGCTACAGCACAATGTCGGCCATTACGGCGTGTTCAACGGCTCGCGCTTCCGCGCCGAGATCGCGCCGCGCATCGCCGACTTCATGCTGTCGAACAACGAGACGGCCGCCCCCACTGCCGGCAAACGTTCCACCGCGGTGCATGCAGCCGCGCCGCTGCCGAAAACCAACGGCTCCGCGCACCCGTTAAGAACGCAGTAAGCGCGAGCGGCGATGCCCCGCCTCGACCCTCGGTCAGGGGTCGCATTCGGCGCATCAGAAATGCCGGCAAGGGCCGTCACGCCGAGGGTTTTGCCCGGTCGGTCATTTTTCGTCCCGCGCCACCGACCGTAAGCCACTGTTTTATGATAGGTTTTCGCTCGAAGCCGGAAAGCGATTTGCTGTGACATTGGCGGCGTGCCGCCGCCGGGCCGCAAAATAAATCTGAAACCGGATTCACGTCTTCACAGGCCCAAGCTATTGTAGCCGGTACGGCGATGTCCCACCGCCCTTGGGGAAGCACTTTATTTCGTGACCGTGATGCTGCGCTCTCTTGTCGTTATGGCACTATTTCGGCCGGGGCATTTCCTCGCTGGACCCGCGGTCATGTCATTGCGCGCACTGCTTTATCGGCGGCCGAGCGAACCCTCGGCCATCGAGGTTATTTTTGACCGCGCGATCTATCTTGTGCGCATCCGCCGGCATCGGCAGGCGCGCCGCTATACGTTGCGCATCGATTCGGCATCGCGCGAGGTGGTTTTGACCATTCCGCCGCGCGGCACCGTCAAGGAAGCCCGCGAGTTCGCGCAAAAGCACGGCGGCTGGATCGCGGCGCGCCTCAAGCGGCTGCCCGAGGCGGCGCCGTTCGCGCATGGTACCGACGTGCCGCTGCGCGGCGTGCCGCATCGGATCGTGCATCGGCGCGGTGCGCGCGGCACCGTGTGGAGCGAGAGCGACGAACAAGGCGGCAAGCTGCTCTGCGTCGCCGGCGAGGCGCCGCATGTCGACCGCCGCGTCGGCGACTTCCTCAAGCGCGAAGCCCGGCGCGACCTCGAAGCGGCGAGCCGGCGTTATGCGGCGATGCTGGGCGTGCGCATCAAACGCATGGCGGTGCGCGACCAGTCCAGCCGCTGGGGCTCGTGCTCGAACACCGGCGCGCTCTCGTTCTCCTGGCGGCTGGTGCTGGCGCCGCCGTACGTGCTCGATTATCTCGCCGCCCACGAGGTCGCGCATCTGGTGGAGCTCAACCACTCGCCGCGGTTCTGGCGGTTGGTGGCGCGCCTCTACCCCAATGCCGAGCGCGCCAAGATCTGGCTCGATGTCCACGGCGCCGACCTGCACCGCTATGGCTTGGCCACCGGCCGAAAGAGCGCCGACGAGATCTAGTCCTGCCCGTCAGGAAGAGGTCGGCACAGAATGCCCACCCGACTTCACCGCCGCCCGAACAGCTTGTCGAGCAGCCAGCCGTCGAGGCTGGTATTGGTCTGCTGTGGCGGCGGCGCAGCGCCGCGGCCGCGCACCGCTGCCGGCGGCATCGGTCCTGAGGCTGGCGGGAAGATCGACGCGAACGGGCCGCTCGACGTGCCCGGCAGCGCCGCCACCGCGACACCCTGGTGCGCCCCCTTCATGAACCGGCTCCAGATTTCCACCGGCAGCCCGCCCCCAGTCGCCTTCTTGGTCGGCGAGGAGTCGTCGTTGCCGAGCCACACGCCGGTGACGAGATGCGCGGTGTAGCCGATGAACCAGGCATCGCGGAAATCCTGCGAGGTGCCGGTCTTGCCCGCCGCCGGCCAGCCCGGAAGCTGCGCCTTCTGCGCGGTGCCGATGCGCAGCGTCTCGCGCATCATGTCGTTCATCATGCCGACATAGCGCGGCTCGATCAGCCGTCCGAAATCCGTCTTGGTGCGCACATACAGGCTCTTGCCAGCTTTGGTGCGCACCCGCTCGACCACGTGCGGCGCGATCGCGATGCCGCCATTGGCGAACGGCGCATAGGCCGCGACCAGCTCGATCACCGACACTTCCGACGTGCCGAGCGCCAGCGACGGATTCGGGTCGAGTTTGGAAGCGATGCCGAGCCGGTAGGCGGTCTTGGCGACCGCGGTCGGCCCGAATTCCACCGTGAGCCGCACGGCCACGGTGTTCAGTGACATCGCCAACGCCTGCGTGAGCGTCACCGGCCCGTAATATTCGCGGCCGTAATTCTCCGGGCGCCAGCCTTTCAGCGCGATCGGCTTGTCCTCGCGCATGCTGTCGGGGGTAAGTCCGCGCTCGAGGGCGGTGAGATAGACGAA
>JAXDNZ010000246.1:0-7649 GCA_034669185.1 Hyphomicrobiales bacterium | reverse complement strand
ACACGGTATATAATGTAACCGCGAACATCGGAGGGCAATCGTTGAGCAAAGATGTCACTGCACGAAAAGGTAGAAACGGCTCACGCCGCGCGTGCGCGGAGGATATCGCGATCGCGCATCGTCTGCGCGCATTGCGGCTGGATCGCGGCCTCTCGCAGAGCACGGTCGCGCGTCAAACGGGGGTGAGCTTTCAGCAATTCCAGAAATACGAGAACGGCGACAATCGAATTTCGGCCGGGCGCCTGTTGCGCATTGCCACCGCGCTGCGCGTGCCGGTGACATTCTTTTATGACGGCGTACAGCGCGCCGAGGAGAACAGCTTCACGTATCTGCGCACGCGCGGCGCGTTGCGGCTGGTGCGCGCCTATGCGGATGTTTCGGCGCGGGGGCAGCGCGCTGCGCTGATCGCGCTCGCCGAAGCGCTGGCGAATGGGCGCGGATAGGCTCGCGTTCAATCCACCTGCATCCCGCCGGATTTGATCGGGCCTTCCCACCGCGCGACCTCGTCCACGACGAACTTGGCGAGGTATTCAGGGCTCTGGCGCTCCTTCGCGACACCGGTCACGCCGATGTCATGCATCCGGCTCTTGATCGCCGGGGTCTCCATCGCGGCGTGCGTCACCTGGGCGAGCTTGTCGACGATCTCGCGCGGCGCGCCCTTGGGCAGGAAGAAGGCCGTCCAGGTGGTGACCTCATAGTCGGTCAGCCCCTGCTCGTGGGCAGTCGGGAGGTCGGGCATCAGCGCCGAGCGCTCGCGCGAGAGCACGGCGAGCGCCATTACTTGTTTGCCTTCGATCAGGGCCGCCGCAGCGCCGAGGTTGCCGCACACATAGTCGATCTGGCCGCCGATCAGGTCGTTGGTCGCCGGCGCCGAGCCGCGATAGGGAACGTGGGTGACGTTGGCGCCGATCCTGGCGTTGAGCAGCGCGCAGGCGAGATGCGTGGTCGATCCGGCGCCGGCGGAGCCGAATTGCATCTTGTCGCCTTTCTCCTTCAGCAGCGCCATGAACTCCGCGAAGGTGTTGGCGGGAAGGTCCTTGCGTACCTCGAGCACCATCGGCTGCTCGGAGAACAGCGTCACCGGCGTGAAGTCGTTGATCGCGTCGTAGCGCCGTTTCTTGTAGATGGTCTGGTTGTAGGCGTGGGTGCCAACGGTGCCAAACAGCAGCGTGTAGCCGTCGGGCTTGGCCGAGATGACGCGGTTGACGCCGACGATCCCGCCGGCGCCAGTGGTGTTCTCGACGATCACCGGCTGGCCGAGCAGCTCGGCCATGCGCACCGCGATGATCCGGCCCATGACGTCGAACGTGCCGCCCGCCGCATAGGGCACCACCATGACGATCGGCCGCGTCGGATAGGTTTGCGACTGCGCCGCGAGCGGGCAGAGCGCCGCCGCAACAACCAAGGCCGTGATGAGATCGCGCCGACGCATGTCCCGTCTCCGGTTTCGAGCAAGGCATCGTATCGATTAAAGCCGGCACCGTGGAAGACCTGACTAGACAACAATCACGTCAGCATCCGGTTGCGCCGCATAGAGCCGTCCGACGTCGCCGGCGCGGCGTTCCAGCGCGAGGCGCTGGTTGATGTAACCCTTGTCGGTGATTTCGTTGGCGTCGATCGACGGCGCGTCGAACAATAGCAGCACGCGCGCGACGCATTCCGACGAGCCCGGATGCCCGGCGTTCCATTGCGCGATTGACCGGCGCACATGGTCGCGCACCGCCGGATGGCGCGCGAGCTCGGGCAGGGCGGTGGGAGCGCCGTCCCCGACCAGCGTTTGGCAGCCGGCGGCGTTGAGCCAGCACAACAGGGCGATGTAGGAGCGGTCGGCGCCCGCGACCGCGGCGTCCTGCAGCACCGGCGAACAGGCGGCGAGCACGCCGACCCGCAGGCCGCCGACATGCACCCACGTGCCGGTGGTCAGCTTGAAATCCTCCGCCAGGCGGCCGTCGAACACGACGCCCTTGGCGGGGTCGGCCGCATCGGCGAAACGCACCGCGTCGCCGGGCTTGTAGAAGCCCTCCGCGTCGAAGGCGTCCTTCGTCAGGTCGTCGCGCTTCCAATAGCCGGGGGTGACGTTCGGTCCGCGCACCCGCAGTTCGAGCTTGTCGCCGCTCGGCACCAGCTTCATGTCGAGACCGGGCGCCGGCAGCCCGACATTGCCGGCGCGGTCGAGCAGAAAATGCGCGGCCGTCGCGAGCGGCGCGGTCTCGGTCGTGCCCCATGACGACGACATCGGCACGCGACGACCGGTCGTGCGCACCGACATGGCTTCGAGCCGCGTCCACAGGTCCTGCGGCAGCGCGGCGCCGGCGTAGAAGATGAGGCGCAGGTCGCGGAAGAACGCGCGCGCGAATGTTTCGTCGCGTTCGAGATGCGGCAGCAGCGCCGCGTAGCCGGCCGGCACGTTGAAATAGACGGTGGGCGACACCTCGGTCAGATTGCGCACGGTCTCGGCCACCATGGCGGGCAAGGGCCGGCCGCCATCGATATGAAGCGTACCGGCGTTGCGAAGCACCATGTTGAAGTTGTGATTGCCGCCGAAGGTGTGGTTCCAGGGCAGCCAGTCGACCAGCGTCAGCGGCTGCTCTGCAACGAACGGCCAGAGCTGCATCATCTGCTGCTGGTTCGCGGTCAGCATGCCGTGCGTGTTGATCACGCCTTTCGGCAGGCCGGTCGAGCCGGAGGTGAACAGGATCTTGGCGATGGTGTCGGCGCGGATCGCGGCTGCGGCCTGTTCGACGGCGGCGCCCGGCGCGGTCGCGGCGAGATCGTCGAACGAGGTCACGCCGAGATTGGCGCCGTCGCGGCTGGCCACGATCTCGCAGTTGGTGAGATCGATTGCGGCGAGTGCCTTGGCGAATGGTTTGGTATCGGCGACGTATACGAGCCCGGGCGCGAGCAGCTCGGCAATGTGCTTGAGCTTGGCGAAATCCCGGCTTTGCAGCGAGTAAGCGACCGAGACCGGAGCGACCGGTACGCCTGCCGTATAGCCGGCCAGCATCATGAGGGCATGGTCGATCGCGTTGCCCGACAGGATCATCACGGGACGCTCAGGCGACAGGCCGCGCGCAATCAGCGCGGCCGCGAGAGCATCGACTCGCTGGCGCGCCTCGCCGTAGGTGAGCCGGCGCCAGCCATCGGCGGCGCGTTCGGCGAGGAACACGCGGTCCGGCTGCGCGGCGACCGCCGAACGGAACAGCCGCGCGAGGCTCGGGTCGTATGGCGCGAGCGGCACCGAGCACCTGACGCGGATCGTACCGTCCGCGTCGGTCGTATGACGGACGCGCGCCGGCGCGAACGCGATCGGCCGATACGGTGCCTGCGCGGGGTCGACGCTGTCTGCTTCCATCAGTTCGTCGCCAGCGGACAACCGCCCTCATTGAGCGGGCGAAATGCATCGTCGGCCGGGATCGTGGCGGCCAGTTTGTAGACGTCCCAGCCCTCCCTCGACTCGGCCGGCGCTTTCACCTGGAACAGGTACATCGGATGCAGCTTGCGTCCGTCGATGCGAATAGTGCCCTTGCCGTAGAGCGGATCGTCGGTCGGGATCGCTTTCATCGCCGCGACGACGGCCTTTCCGTCGTCGGCGCCGCCGACTTTGTGCACGGCCTTGAGATAGTGCAGCACGCCCGAATAGACGCCGGCGTGCATGTCGTTCGGCATCAACCGCTTGGGGTGGCGCTCCTGGAAACGCTTCGCGAAGGCGCGGCTGCCCTCGGTCATGTCCCAGTAGAACGGCACCAGCAGCGCGATTCCTTGCGAGGCCTGCAAGCCGAGTGCGCGCACGTTGTTCTGTCCCATGATCAGCGCGGCAAGCTTCTGCTGCTTGCCGAGACCGAATTCGGCGGCCTGCTTGAGCGAGTTGGAGGTGTCGCCGCCGGCATTCGCGAACGCGACGACGTCGGCCTTGGAGTTCTGCGCCTGCAGCAGCAGCGACGAGAAGTCGTTCGCGCCGATCGGATGGCGCGCCGAGCCGAGCACCTTGCCGCCGCGCTTCACGAACTCGTCGGCGAACTGCTTTTCGAGGTCGTGGCCGAACGCATAGTCGGCGGTGATGAAGAACACGGTTTTCGCACCCTGTTGCGCGATCGCCCGCGCCAGCCCATGCCCGTAGGCCCAGGTGTCGTAGGTCCATTGCACGGTGTTGGGGGTGCACTTCGCGCCGGTCAGCAGCGCGGTGCCGGCGCCGGAGGCGATCATCACCTTGTTGCGGTCGCGCACGATGTCGTTGACGGCGAGCGCAACCGCCGAGTTGGTCACGTCGGCGATCATGCCGACGCCCTCGTTCTCGGTCCAGCGGCGCGCAATGGCGGCGCCGATATCGACCTTGTTCTGGTGATCGCCCGAGAGGACCTCGACCCTCCGTCCGGCCGCCATGCCGCCGTAATCCTCCACCGCCATCTGTGCGGCGAGCAGCGAGCCGGGCCCCTGGTCGTCGGCGTAAACGCCCGACATGTCGTTGAGCACGCCGATGCGGATGGTGCCCTGCGCCTGCGCGGCAGTTGCCGCCAGCACTCCGAAAGCCAAAGACAATGCGATGCGTTTCGTCATGACCCTCTCCCTGGACAGCCCTGTTCTTTTGTTGCGTGCCGCCATGTTATCGTTCGGTGCGATTGTTGTCGTCACCCCTGCAGGATCGGAACATCATGACCGATATCATCACCGCCGCCATCCTGGTCATCGGCGACGAGATCCTGTCCGGGCGCACCAAGGACAAGAACATCGGCTACATCGCCGAATACCTCACCAATATCGGCATCGACCTGAAGGAAGTGCGCGTGGTGCCGGACGAGGAGGACGAGATCGTCGCCGCGCTCAACGCGCTGCGCAAGCGCTACACCTATGTGTTCACGACCGGGGGCATCGGACCGACGCATGACGACATCACGGCCGACGCGGTCGCGAAGGCTTTCGGCGTGACGATCGATGTCGATCCGCGCGCGCGTGCGATCATGGAGGAGAACTACAAGTCGCGCGGTATCGAGATGAACGAGGCGCGGCTGCGCATGGCGCGGATTCCGGCCGGAGGCGATCTGCTGAAGGCCAATCAGGGTCCGCCGGGTTTTACGATCGGCAATGTGTTCGTGATGGCGGGCGTACCGTCCATCATGCAGGTGATGCTCGATTCCGCGGCGCCGATGCTGTCGACCGGCGCCAAGATGCTCTCGGAGACGATCCGCGGCGATGTGCGCGAGGGCGACATCGGCACCGAGCTCGGCGAGGTCGCCAAGGGCCATCCGGAGACCTCGATCGGCAGCTATCCGTTCTTCGACGAGAAGCTCGGGCCGAACACGAATCTCGTGATCCGCGCGCGCGATGCCGCCAAGCTCGCGGCCGCCAAGGCCGACGTGGAGGCGATGCTGACGCGCGTGCGTGCGGCCATGAAGGCGTCGGCTTGAGACTGGCGATCGCGGTGGCGCGTCATTACCTGCTCGTCATCCAACAAGGAGAACCGCCATGGCGACCATCACGCGCAATGCATCGGCACACTGGAGCGGGACCGGCAAGGAAGGGAAGGGCGCGATCACGACGCAGAGCGGCGTGCTCGCCGGCACGCCCTATTCGTTCTCGCGCCGCTTCGGTGACGAGAAGGGCACCAACCCGGAGGAGCTGATCGGCGCCGCACATGCCGGCTGCTTCACGATGGCGCTGGCGTTTCAGCTCAGCGGCGCCGGCAAGCCGCCCGAGAGTCTCGACACCAAGGCCGAGGTGTCGCTTGAACAGGTGGAGGGCGGCTGGAAGATCGCGGCCGTCGCGCTGACCCTGAAGGCGAAGGTGCCGGGCCTGTCGAAGGACGAGTTCGCAAAGCTCGCCGAGACGGCGAAGGCGAACTGCCCGGTGTCGAAGGTGCTCAACGCCAAGATCACGCTCGACGCGACGCTGGAATAGCCGCGTCACCCTGACATGGGCGCTCGGCGCGAGAGCGCGGATATCCTGACAGGGTGGCGTCTGGATACGTCGTGTCTCGCCTTGTCATGGCTCGTTTGAGCGCGCTAGCATGTTAGGCTGAAGAACAAGCGGCAAAGATAAAATCGCCGCCGAAGAGGGAGGGACGCTATGCGACTGTTATCGCGACGTTTAGCCGTGGCCGCGGCATTTTGCTTGTTCACGGCGATTTCCCCCGCGCAGCCTGCGAAGGCGCAGGACACGATCACACTGCATGGCGCCGTGCAGTTCAATGACGACCACGCCTTCAACAAGGCGCTGCTGAAATTCGAGGAACTGGTCAAGAAATACTACGGCAAGCCGATCAATTTCGTGCTCCACCGCAACAGCGAACTCGGCCTGGAGAAGGACTATTTCGCCTACATGAACCAGGGCATCTCGGTCGACTACGGCATCGTGTCGCCGGCCCACATGTCCACCTTCTCGAAGGCCGCGCCGTTCATCGACGCGCCGTTCCTGTTCCGCGACCTCGATCACTGGAACAAGGTGCTCGACGCCGACGTACTCAAGCCGGTGGCCGATGAGGTCGCGCAAAAGGCCGAGGTGATGCTGATCGGCTATGCGGGCGGCGGCACGCGCAACATCTTCGTCAACAAAGCGGTACGCAACCTCGCCGAGATCAAGGGGCTGAAGGTTCGCGTGCAGGGCGCTCCGATCTGGAGCAAGACCTTCGCGGCCGTCGGCATGTCGCCGACCGTGATTGCCTACAACGAGGTCTACAACGCGATCCAGAACAACGTCATCTCGGCCGGCGAGAACGAAGCCGCGGGCGTTGAGGCGATGAAGTTCTACGAAGTCGGCCCGAATCTCGCGATGACCGAGCACGCGATTACCATCCGGCCGATCTGTTTCTCCGCCAAGACCTTCAAGAAGCTCCCGGCTGACCTGCAGGCCGCCATCATCAAGGCGGGCAAGGAAGCGGGCGCGTATGGCCGCCAAGTCGAGTCCTCGGAGGACACCGCGAAGCTCGAGGCACTCGAGAAGGCCGGCAAGCTGAAGCGGATCGCGTTCGCCGACCGCGCCGAAATGAAGAAGCTCGCCGATCCCGTGATGGCCGCCTACGCCAAGGAGATCGGCGCGGAGAAGATTTTCGAGCAGATCAACGCGATCAAGTGATCGCTCGGTAACGCAGAGGGGGGCTGACGCGGCCGGCGACGGTCGCGTCAACTTTTGCGCAATCATGAGAAAAATCATCGCAGCCTATCACCAGCTGCTGACCTGGCTGATGGTTGCGACCGTCGCGATCCTCATCATTCCGGTAACGCTGCAGATCATCTCGCGCTACACCGCGCTGATCCCGAGCTACATCTGGACCGAGGAGCTTTCGCGCTTCCTGTTCATCTGGATGGTGATGCTCGGCGCGATGATCGGCATCCGCGAAGGCACCCATTTCGAGGTCGACGTCTGGCCCGAGCTTTCGCCGCGCGCGAACGCGCTTCTGCGCATCGTCTCGCACATCTTCGTGCTGATCTTCGCGCTCGTGTTCGTCTACTGGGGCATCAAGTTCGTACAGTTCGGGTGGTATCAGGAATCCGAGCTGGCCGAGCTCCCGATGCCGTTCATCTTCCTGGCGTGGCCGATCACGGGAGCGACTTGGCTCCTGTTTCTCGGCGAACACTTCATCGACAACATCCGCGTGCTGCGAGGAGCCAAGCCATGATGCAGGCTTCGCTCACCCCCGGCGTCGCAGCGCTCTGGCT
>JAXDNZ010000245.1:0-13339 GCA_034669185.1 Hyphomicrobiales bacterium | reverse complement strand
CGGCGCGACGCGCACATATTCGGCGGCCGATTCCGACAGCATGCGTCCCCAAGAGGGATGCGGCTCCGGCACGCCAAGGCCGAGGAATGAGAGCGCCGCCTCGACCAGGATGGTCGAACCGAGCTGCGCGGTCGCGAGCACGATCAGCGGCGCCAGCGTATTGGGCAGCACGTGGCGCAGCGCGATCGCGAGCTCGTTCATGCCCACTGCGCGCGCCGCTTCCACGAACGGCATTTCACGCAGCATCAACGTGTTCGAACGGATCACGCGCGCGACGCTGGGAACGAGCGGAATCGCGATCGCGATGATGGTGTTGCTGAGCGAGGGGCCAAGCGCTGCGGTCATCACCAGCGCCATCACAAGCAGCGGCAGCGATTGCATCACGTCCATGAAGCGCTGCACGATCAGGTCGTACCAGCCGCCGAAGTAGCCGGACGTCAGTCCGATCGTGACGCCAAACAGGCAGCCGAGCCCGGTCGAGCCGACACCGACCGCAAGCGAGATGCGCGCGCCGTAGACCACGCGGCTCCACATGTCGCGGCCCATGAAGTCGGCGCCGAACGGATGCGCGCCGCCCGGGACTGCGAGCGAGGAGCGCGGATCGGTCATCGTCGGATCGAACTGCGTGATCCAGGGCGCGAACATCGCCATGAGCACGAACAGCGTCACGATCACGGCGCCGGCCGCGCCGAGCGGATATCGCCTCGCGTAGAAGCCCGCAGCCGAGAGCCAGCTTTCGCGGCGCACCTGCACATCGTCGGCGCTCGGGTCGATCGCGGCCATCTATTTCTCGTAGGCGATGCGCGGATCGAGCGCGAGGTAGGCCATGTCGATCAGGAAATTGATCGACACCACGCAGACCGCGATGAACATCACGAGATTCTGCACGATCGGGTAGTCGCGCCACTTGATGGCCTCGACCAGAAAGCGCGCGACGCCCGGAATGTTGAATACCGTCTCGGTGACGATCAGGCCGCCCACCAGAAACGCCGCCTCGATGCCCACGATCGTGACGATCGGCAGCACCGCGTTGCGCAGCGCGTGCACGAAATTCACCTTGGCATAGGAGGCGCCCTTGGCGCGTGCCGTGCGGATGTAGTCCTGCCGCAGCACTTCGAGCATCGACGAGCGCGTCAGCCGCATGAACAGCGCCGAGGAGCGGAAGCCGACCGCGGCGGCTGGAATGCCATAGAGCAGCAGCTCGTCCCACAATGTCTGCGGCGGCGTGGTGTAGATCGGGATCCAGCCCGCGTAATGGACGAATGCCATCAGGATCAAGAGGCCGAGCCAGAACGACGGCAGCGACAGGCCGCTGAGGCTGACGACGCGCAACAGGTAGTCGAGCGGCGTATTCTGCCGCACCGCGGAGATCACGCCGAGCGGGATGCCGAACAGGATCGCAAAGCAAAGCGCCATCCCGGCGAGCTTGGCACTGATCGGCAGCCGCGGCAGGATCTCCTGCAACGCGGGCTTCTCCGACACGTACGAGTAGCCGAGGTCGCCGTGCACGAGCCCGTTGATCCAGGTCACGTATTGCCAGAACAGCGATTGATCGAGGCCGAGCTGGCGCTCGATCTCGAGCTTGTCCTCCGGATTGATCATGCCTGAGGCGCTGAACAGGATGTCGGCGATGTTGCCCGGAACGATCCGCAGCAGCACGAAGACGACGATTGAAATTCCGAACAGCGTCAGGAGCATCAGCAAGAAGCGCCTGACCAGATACGCTGCCACATTGTTCTCCCGTCACACGGCGACGGTGCGGCCGCTTACTTATCCATCCACACGTCTTCGTAGCGGAAGCCGTTATACGAGCTGTTCCGCATGATCGTGATGTTTTTCACGTAAGGCGCCCAGCAGGTACCTTGCCGCGCGTGATAAAGGATCGGTCGCGCCACGTCTTCCTGCAGCTTCTTGTCGATCTCCCATACGAGCTTCTTGCGCTTCTCGACGTCCTTCTCGACCGATTGAGCGTCGAACTGCTTTTGCAGGTCCTTGTTGCAATAGAGCGTGTAGTTGCGCTCCGAGCCGCAGCCGAAGTTCTCGTAGAACGTCTGGTCCGGATCGTCGATGCCGGCACCGGTCAGGTTAAGGCCGATCTGGTATTCCTTGCGCGCGACTTTGGCGAACCAGATGCCGCTCTCGACCACGTCGAGCTCCCCGTCGATGTAGATGTCCTTGAGCTGGTCGATCAGGATCACGGCCGGGTCGCGATAGACCGCCAGATTGCGTGTCGAGACCTTCAATGCGAGCCGCTTGTTCGGCCCGAAGCCGGCTTTCTCCATGAGCTTGCGCGCTTCATCGCGGTTCTTCTTGACGTCCTCGCCGTAGCCGATGACAGTCTTGAGCTGGTCGGCCGGCATACCCCACACGCCGTTCGGCGGCGGCAGCATCGCGCCGCCGAGGTCGGAATTGCCTTCGAACAGGATATCGACGAACGACTTGCGGTCGAGCGAGAGTGCGAGCGCGCGGCGCACGTTCTCATCGTTGAAAGGCGGGCTCTCGCGATTCATGATCAGATTGGTGGCGACATTGGTCTGCTCCAGAGCGCAGACCGCGTTCGGCGCCTGCGACTTCACGTCCTTCAGGAGCGGGATCGACACTTCGGTCGGGAACGTGATGTCGAACTTGCCGGCGATAAAGCCGAGGATCGCGGTCGATCGGTTCGGCAGGATCGTGTATTCGATGCCGTCGAGATACGGCAGGCCCTTCTTGAAGTAGTCCGGGTTCTTCACGAGCTTGATCGACTCGTTCTGCTTCAGCTCGACGAACTTGAATGGCCCGGTGCCGATCGGATTGGTGCGCTGCTGCGCCGCCGAAACGTGACAGGCGTAGATCGGCGAATAGCCGGAGGCCAGCATGGCGAGCATCGCCGGCTGCGGACGCTTCAAGTGGAACGTGGCCTGAAGATCGCCCTCGGTCGTTACCTCTTCGAGGTTGAAGTACCAGTCTTTGCGTGGGTTCTTGCGGAACTTGTTCTGCGACTTGCCCTGCAGCATCTCGAACGTGCACTTCACGTCGGCGCTGGTGAACGGCTTTCCGTCATGCCATTTCACGCCTTCGCGCAGCTTGAAGGTCAGAGCCTTTCCGTCCTCGCTCCATTGCCAGCTCGTCGCGAGTTCGGGCTGAATCGTATCGATGCTGTTCTGCGCCTTATGCTGATCGTAGATCACGAGATTGGAGAAGATCGGCATGGAGGAGACGTTGACCGAATAGGTCGCCTCCTCGTGGATCGACATGCTGGGCGGGTTCTCGCGCTGATACATCCGCAAGGTTCCGCCGGACTTCGGCTGCTGCGCGTAAGCGGCGCCGGTGGCGGACATGGCGATGGCGGCGAGCGCCAAGCGGAAAAGCTTGGAATGCATCTCGGAATCCTCCCGGGTAAAGCACCAGAGCGCGCCCCCGCCCCGGTTCTTGTTGTTGTGGCGCCACGCTAAGGCTTGTGAATTGCCGGTTCAACCCGGACGAATGGGTTAGGGACCGAATCCACGTCGGGGTCTGACCGCGCCCGAATACCAGCCTTTCGCGCGCACTGCTTGCCAAGGCGCGAAGTTCGAACCACGATTGGCCCGCGAGTTCCCGGACGCCATTGACCGGGAGAGATCAAGGGAAGCGGGAAACGCCGTGAGCGAGACCGGAATTGTCGCCGAGACGGCGGCGCGCATCTTCGCTGATCTCGGCGATCCTCAGGAGGTCAATCGCGACAAGAACGGGGCGTGGAAAGCGCCGCTGTGGCAGGCGCTCAGCGACGCCGGACTGACGCTTGCCTGGGTCCCGGAAGAACATGGCGGCGCGGGCGCCGACATCGCGGACGGGTTCGCGATTCTCGGGATGGCCGGGCGCTACGCCGTCGCGGTTCCGCTGGCCGAAACGCTGCTCGCCGGCTGGCTGTTGTCGCGCGCCGGGATCGCCGCGCCCGAAGGCGCCATGTCGGTCGCGCCAGCGCGGCCGAACGATCGTATTACGCTCGGCGCCGACGGCACGCTGAGCGGAAAGGCACGCGGCGTACCATTTGCGAGGGATGCGAAATATCTTGCCGTGCTCGCTGGCTCCTCGATCGCGCTGGTTGAGGCTGCGGCCTGCCGCATCGCGGACGGCGAGAACCTGGCGAGCGAGCCATCGAATACCGTGTCGTTCGACCGGGTGACGCCGCAACGCACCGCGCCGGCGCCGGCCGGCTTCGACCAGACCGCGCTGATGCTGATGGGTTGCGCGACACGCGCCGTCCAGACCGCCGGCGCGCTCGAAGCGGTGCTCGATTTCACGGTGCGCTATTCAAACGAGCGTGTCGCTTTCGAGAAGCCGATCGGGAAATTCCAGGCCGTACAGCATAATCTTGCGCGGCTTGCCGGCGAGGTCGCGGCCGCGATGACCGCGGCGCATTCGGCGGCCGACGCGATCGCGCGCACCGATAAATTCGACGACGCCATTTTCCTGGAAGCCACCTCGGCGAAAATCCGTTCCGCGGAAGCCGCGCAGGAGGGCGCCGCGATCGCGCATCAGGTGCATGGCGCGATCGGCTTCACCAACGAGCACATCCTGCATCGCTACACGCTGCGTATGCTCGGCTGGCGCGACGACTTCGGTAACGAGAGCCATTGGGCTGCCGCGCTGGGCAACCGCGTCGCCGCGATGGGCGCAGACGAATTCTGGCCGCTCGTTGCGGCCCGCTGAACGGACAACGCATGACCTCTGGGCTCACCTTCGATCAAATCCGCCTCCCGCCCGAGTGCGACTCGCTGCGCGAAGAGGTGCGCGCGTTCCTCGCCGAGGAAGTGTCGCGCGGCACCTTCGATCCGCATCGCGCCGGCCATGGCGACTCGCACTCGAAGGAGTTCAGTCAACGCATCGGCGCAAAGGGCTGGATCGGCATGACTTGGCCGAAGAAATACGGCGGGCGAGAGCGCAGCTTCCTTGAGCGCTACGTGGTGACGGAGGAATTCCGCGTCGCCAACGCGCCGGTGCGGCTGCACTTCGTCGCCGACCGCCAGAGCGGCCCGATCCTGATGAAATACGCACCCGAGCACGTGAAGATGGACATCCTGCCGCGCATCTGCCGCGGCGAGGTGTGCTTCGCGATCGGCATGAGCGAGCCGGGTTCCGGCTCTGATCTCTTCGCGGCGAAAACCCGGGCGACCAAGACCGACGGCGGCTGGCTGATCAACGGCACCAAGATCTGGACCAGCAACGCACACATCGCCGACTACATGATCGGCCTGTTCCGAACCTCGCCGCCGACGAAGGAAAACCGCCGCCATGGCCTGACGCAGTTTCTCGTCGACATGAAGACGCCGGGCATCACGGTCAACCCGGTCTATCAACTCACCGGCCAGCACGACTTCAACGAGGTGGTGTTCCAGGACGCCTTTATGCCCGAAGACTACGTGCTCGGCGAGATCGACGGCGCGTGGAAGCAGGCGACCAGCGAGCTCGCTTATGAGCGCTCCGGGCCAGAGCGCTTCCTCGAAACATTCTATGTCCTCACCGAATTGATACGCGTGCTCGGCGACAAGCCGGACATCCGCTCAGCCGAAGGACTGGGGCGGCTCGTCGCGCAGCTTCACACGCTGCGCCGCATGTCGGTTTCGGTGAACGGCATGCTGCAGGCGGGCAAGGAGCCGGTGGTCGAAGGTTCGATCGTCAAGGACATGGGAACGATTTGGGAGCAGAGGCTTCCCCATCGCGTGCGCGAGCTTGCGGCCTTCGTCGAGGAAACCGAAGGCAATCGCGCGACGCTGGAGGATCAGCTTCGCTTCGCCACCATGATCGCCCCGAAGGTCACCATCCAGGGCGGCACCACTGAAGTGCTGCGCGGCATCATCGCGCGCGGATTGGGACTGCGCTGAATGCCGGACATTCAGAAGCTGCTGTGGCCGAGGTCGGTCGCGATCGTCGGGGCATCGTCGGATACGCGCGGGCTGCGCGGACGCATCGTCCAGATCATTCGCAGCCATGCGTATCAGGGCGCGCTCTATCCGGTGAGCCGGAGCGAGGCCGAGGTGCAGGGCCTCAAAGCCTACAAATCGGTGGCGGACCTGCCGCCGACTGACCTCGCCGCTATGATCATTCCGGCGAAGTTCGTGCCCCAGGAGCTTGAAAACTGCGGCAAGGCCGGCATCAAGGCCGCGATCATCCTGTCCTCCGGCTTTGCCGAGGAGAAAGGCGAGACCGGCCCTGCGCTGCAGAAGGAAATCCAGGTCATCGCAAAGCGCTACGACATGGCGGTGAGCGGTCCGAACGGCGAAGGCTTCGCCAACACGGCGGCTGCGCTCTGCCCGACCTTCAGCCCTGCGATGGACGTGAGCGACGTGCCGCTGTTGCCCGCGGAGGAGCGCACACGCGGACAGGTCGCCGTCATCTCCCAGAGTGGCGGCATGGGCTTTGCGTTCTTCGACCACGGCCGGCCGAAGGATTTGTCGTTCCGTTACATCGTGACCACCGGCAATGAAGCCTGCCTGGAAGCGAGCGACTTCGCCGAGTTCATCATCGACGAAGGCAAAACAGACGTCATCTTGATGCTGATCGAGGACATCAAGAACACGAAAACTTTCGCCCGCGCAGCCGAAAAAGCGCTGCGTGCCGGAAAACCCCTCGTCGTCAACCGCCTCGGCGCCTCGGAAGCGGGTGCCCGTGCGATCGCCGCGCATACCGCAGCGCGCGGCGACGATGCCGAATACCGCGCGCTATTCCGGAAATACGGGGTCGTTGAGAGCAACGACCTCGACGAGATGGTCGATATCGCGGCCGCGTTCGTGAACATGGGCAATCGGCTGCCGGCGGCCAATCGGGTCGCGATCGCGTCCTCTTCCGGAGGCGGCGGCGCGTGGGTCGCGGATGCCTGCGCGCTCGCGGGCCTTGAGATGCCGCTACTCGACGATGCGACGCGCGCGCAGATCGACGTATACCTGCCGCCCTACGGCACCTCGCAGAATCCGGTCGACGTCACGGCGCAGGCGATCCACGAGCGCGGCTATGCGGAGTTCGCCCGGCTCGCCGGCGAGTCGCCCAACGTGGACGGCGTGATCCTCGTGGTCACCGGCCGCCATCCGCGTTTCCTGCTGGAGGACCGCGACAATCTGCTCGCCCTCGGCCGCGACACGAAAAAGCCGGTGCTGCTCTGGAGCTATACGCGGCCGGCGGCAGTCTGCGTCGATCTGCTCAGCGAGGCAGGCTTGCCGTTGTTCACCAACGTGCACAATTGCGCCCGCGCCATGCGCGTCATGGCGGACTACCGCGCGGCGCGCGAGAAATTCCTGCGTGCATGATCCCGAAAAGTGGAACCGGTTTTCGGATAAGATCATGCACCGACAAAAAGGATAGACAATGGCTGACATCGGCATCGAAAGGTCGGGATTCGTCGCGACGATCGAGATCCAGCGGCCGCCGCATAATTTCTTCGATGTCGTCTTGATCAACGCAATCGCCGACGCGCTCGAAGCGCTCGACAAAGATGACAAATGCCGCGCCGTGGTGCTCGCCGCGCAAGGAAAATCGTTCTGCGCCGGCGCGAACTTCGGCGACGGCTCGACGCTCGACCGGTCCGGACAGCGGCCGGGCGAGGCGATGCAGCCGATCGGCCATCTTTACATTCAAGCGGTGCGGCTGTTCCGCTCCAAGAAACCAATCGTCGGCGCGATTCACGGCGCGGCCGTCGGCGGCGGGCTCGGCCTTGCGATGGTGCCGGACTTCCGCGTCGCGTGTCCGGAGACCCGCTTCTGCGCCAACTTCACCCGGCTCGGCTTCCATCCGGGCTTCGGGCTGACCACGACTTTGGCCGAGGTCGTCGGAAAGACCAATGCGGCGATGATGTTCTATACCAGCCGTCGCATCACCGGCGAGGAAGCTTTTACGATGGGCCTTGCCGACGTGCTGGTGCCGCAGGATCAGGTGCGCGCCGCGGCGCAGAAGCTCGCCGCCGAGATCGCCGAGAACGCCCCGCTCGGTGTCGCCGAGACGCGCGCCACCATGCGCGCCGGCCTCGCCGACCGTGTCATGAAGGCAACCGAGCACGAACTGGAAGTCCAAACCCGCTTGCGCGCGACCGAGGATTTCAAGGAAGGCGTCAAGGCGATGGCGGAGCGCCGGGTACCGGATTTTGCCGGCCGATAGACCCTAACTCTCGACAGATCAAAGGGTTATGTGGCTGGGGCGCCTGGATTCGAACCAGGGAATGGCGGAATCAAAATCCGCTGCCTTACCACTTGGCTACGCCCCACCAAGGCGTTCGCGAACAGCGACGCAAGGCGCGCGGACCATACCGGCGGCGTGCCAGCCAATCAACGGCGAGGCTTGGCTGCCTCGGTCAGCACCGCGGCGAGGCGCGGACCAACGGTTGCGACCGAATAGTCTCCGGCAACGGTGCGCCGTGCCTCCGCGCCCATGCGCGCACGCCGTTCGGCGTCTGTCGCAAGTGTGCGCAGCGCGTCGGCCCATTCGTCCTGCGTCGCCGCGAGGAAGCCGTTCACGCCGTGCTGGACCACCTGGCAGTTGGCCCCGACCGGCGAGGCGATCACCGGTTTCCCCGCGGCCATGACCTGGAGGAGCTTGTAGGCGCACTTGCCGCGCTCCCACGGCGTGTCGTGTAACGGCATGATTCCAATATCGAAATCACAGATGCGCGCGACTTCGGTTTGTTCCGACCACGGGAAGCTTTCAGCCGGAATGCCCGCGAGTTCCGGCGGGACCGGCGCGCCCACGATGTGAAGCTTGATATTGCGCGCGCGGCGCAGCGCCGGCTCGATCAGATTGAGATAGTGCGCGTTGAGCGGGATACCGATCCAACCCACGACAGCAGTGGGAGTTTCCGCCGCCACCGGCACATCAGGATAGCGCGCCAAGTCGATCGCCGTCGGGATGATTTCGATGCGCCGCGCGCCGGCCTTGCGCGCGCGCGCCGCGAGATAATCGTTGCCCGCAACGACAATCGCGGCGCTGCGCATCACGGCGTCGATCTTGCCGCGCAGAAGCGCACGAACGAGCCGCGAAGGATGCGCCTCGTAGCGGTGAAACCAGGCATCGTCGAGGTCGACCACATAGGGAACGCGCGCGAGCAGAGTCGTCTCGATGAAGGCCGGCAGGTATGGCAATGCCTCCTTTTCCAGCCAGACCACGTCGTGGCGACTGCCGACCAACGCGGCAAACAGCCCGGCGAGCCTGCGCAGATAGCCGGCGAAGACGCGTGAACGGCTTGGCGGCGGACCGCCATAGAGCGAACGGACGTAGTCGTTGTCGAGCAGCGGTCGCACGTCGACCTCAAAACCCGCTCGCTCGAGCGCGGGGATAAATTGCAGGAAGCGCACGCGGCTGCTCGCTCCGAGCCGTTCGTATCGCGTGAGCAGCAGGACCCTCGGCATCGTCAGCGCGGCCTGATCGAGAAATCTTCGCGGTCGTATGTCAGGTGCGGCGAGTAGTACGGATCGTACAAAAGCTGCTCGCCCCAACGCCGCTGCATGGCGGCATATTCGTCGGCGAAGCGCCGCGCCTTGGCGGGCGTCACGTCGTGGCCGCGGCTTACCGACTCGTGGTGCAAGAGCGTCGCGAACGGCGTCCACAGATTGAGGTAGCCGGCAGCGCGAACCTTGAGGCAAAAGTCGACATCGTTGAACGCGACGGTTAGGCTCTGGTCGAGGCCCCCGACCTGGTCGAAAACCTCACGGCGGACCATCAGGCACGCGGCGGTGACGGCGCTGACATTCTGCAGGGCGCGCAACCGCTCGAGATAACCCCGCTCGTCGCCGCCCGCGAAGCGGTGTGCGTGGCCGGCGACGCCGCCAAGCCCGAGAATGATCCCGCCATGCTGCAGGCGGCCGTCCGGATAGAGCAGCCGTGCGCCGACGCAGCCAATTTCCCGACGGGCCGCGAGTGCCACCATTTCCTCGAGCCAGCCGTCCTCGATCGCCTCGATGTCGTTGTTGACGAGACCGATGATGCTGCCGGTCGCCTCGCGCACGGCAGAATTATTCAACTCCGAGAAATTGAACGGACCGGGCCGCGGCAGGACACTGATCGCCGGATCGGCGGCAAGACGTGCGAACAACCGCTTCGTCGCCTCCTCGATCGAACCGTTGTCGATGATGAGGATCTCGTAGTCCGGATACCGGGTGTGAGCACGGATGGAGTTGATGCAGGTTTCGAGCAGCGCGGCATTGTCACGCGTCGGAATGATCAGCGAGACGCGCGGCGCAGGCTCCGGCACGCGATATCTCAATCGGCCGAGCGCGGTGCCTGCATTGGGCCGGCCGTGCAACAGAATTTTCGCCAAATGGACAATGCTGTCGGGCGCGGCCTTGGCGGCCAAGCGCAACACGAGGTCATGGTGGGCTGCCGGCGCGTCCGGGCGCCAGCCACCGAGCGCGCGAACGGTCGCGGTGCGCAGCAGTGTGGGCGCGCCGATGTAGTCATGCGCTTGCAGCACGTCGGGAGACCACGCCGGCTTGAAGCGCGGATCGCAGCGCCTCCCCGCGTCGTCGATGCGATCCTCATCGGTGTAGATCATTTCCGCGGACGGCCGCTGTGCCAGCGTCAGCGCAAGATCGAGCAGCGCGTGCGGGCGCAGCCGCATGCCGGCGCGAAGAGGCAGGACATATTCGCCGCGCGCTTTTGCAAGCAGCGCGTTGAAATCATCGGCGGCGCTCGCGCCGGGCGCGGCACTGAGAAGCTCACGATCCGGATAGATTTGATCGTCAAGCACCGGCGCTTGAGCGGCGTCCGTGACGGCCAGCACCGAGATCAGCGGCCGCCGCGCCAACCGCGCAAGGCGCTGCATGTGGCGTTCGCGGTCGCGCTCCGGCGCCTCGTCGAACACGCGCATCCAGGTGTCATAAGGGCTTTCGCCGGTTTCGGAGGCCGAACCGCGCGACATGACGATCGATCCCGGGCGCGTGAGGCGCCACAGATAGCTCGCGGCCGACCACACGGCGCGCACACCATCACGCTTGATGACCTCGACCCCGCGACGCGCGACCGCCGCGAAATGACCGGTCGCTCCGACCCGCGCGAAACGAAGCTCCGGCTGCGCCAGCAGCCCCGATCCGGTAACGCTCAGGATCAGCCGCTCGATCGTACCGTCGAGCCGGAACTGCGCCAGAAAATGATTGCGAGCGAGCGCCGGCAGGCGCTGCCACAGCACGCGGCCATTGGTAAACTCGAAATGCGCCAGCACGTCGACAACGCCCTCGAGCGGAAAGCGCAATTCAAGCTGATGCCAGTCGTTCGCCGTCGGCTCGGTCGGGACAAACGTGACCCTCAACCCGGAATCTGGATGCATCACGCGCACCGGCGCGCGCATGTCTGCGCGGACCTCATCCACGGCCACCAGCCTGAACCCAGGCAGAGTCGGAAACGTGCGCCCCTCCGGCACTGAAAATCCTTCGGTCACCGCCGCTTGGCGCGCCGGTCAACGTTGTGAAAGAGCGCTCATGAGATAGCTGATGGGCCCGGCCATTGGCAATTTATGCGGCCCGGGCTTGCGCCGCCTGGTCTTGTGCTAGAGACGGAACCCGGCCCCGGAATCGACGGTCGAAAGATGGATTTTCCTTCCCTTCATGTCGTGATCGTCAACTGGAGTTCGGGGCGCCAGCTTGCCGAATGTCTCGACTCGTTCGCGGCGGTCGCGGGCGATCGCGTCGCGGTGGCGCGGATCACGGTCGTGGATAACGCGTCGTCGGACGGCTCCTGCGACGCCCTGCCCCCCTCGCCCGCGCTTGTCCTCATCCGCAATACCGAAAACCGCGGCTTCGCGGCCGCATGCAATCAGGGCGTTGCGGGCTCGGATGCCGATTTCCTGCTGTTTCTCAATCCCGATACGCGGCTGATGCCGGGCGCCCTGGAGCGGCCGATCCAATTCCTGCAATCGAACGCGAACCGCGGCGTCGGCATCGTCGGCATCCAGCTGTTGGACGAGAGCGGACACGTCGCGCGCAACACGGCGCGCACGCCGACGCCGTGGTCGATGATCGGCAACAGCCTTGGCCTCGACCGGGTGATGCCCTCGGTCTTTCCGCCGCATTTCGTCACCGAATGGGCGCACGACGAGACCCGGGTGGTGGACCAAGTCATGGGCGCGTTCATGCTGGTGCGCCGCACGGCATTCAATACCCTCGCGGGTTTCGATGAGCGCTTCTTCGTCTATTTCGAAGATCTGGATTTCGCGTGCCGTGCGCGGGACCGCGGGTTCAGCAGCGTCTATCTGGCGACCGCGCAGGCGTTTCATCGCGGCCAGGGCACGACCGTCTCGGCGGTCAGCGCGCGCACGTATCTGTTCTGTCGCAGCCGCATCCTGTTCGCCTTGAAATATTTCCCCAAGGTGAGCGCATTTCTCGTGATCGCCGTGACGCTGTTCATCGAGCCGGCGACGCGCTCCGTTGCGGCCGTTCTCGGGCGGCGATCCGTCACCGACGTCCTGCGCGCCTTCGCGATGCTGTGGTCCAACCTGCCGGCAATCCTGCGGCTCGGCTTGTCCCCGAAGCTAGACGGCAAGGCGCGCGGCGGGCTAAAGGTTCTTTGATGATCAAGGACTTAACCATTGTCACCGGCGGGGCCGGCTTCATCGGCTCCAACCTGGTCGGAGAGCTCGGCGAGCGCGGGCGGCTCGCGGTCGTGATCGACGATTTCTCGACGGGCGACAAATGGGTCAACGTCCGCCATCCGAACATCCACGAGGTGTTGAACTGGACCGATGCGTTCGACTGGCTCGACCGCAACGCCGGTCTGGTCGCGGAGGTCTTTCATCTCGGCGCGATCTCGTCCACGACCGCGAACGACATCAAGGCGCTCCTGAACCAGAACGTCCACTTCAGCAACGCGATGTGGGACTGGTGCGCGGCGCACGGGAAACCGCTCGTCTACGCGTCCTCGGCCGCGACCTATGGCGACGGCAGCCAGGGCTTTGCCGACAAGATGGTGCTCGACGAATTGGAAAAGCTCGCACCGCTCAATCCTTACGGCTGGTCGAAACAGATCGTCGACCTGCGCGTCCTGCGCACGGTCGCGGCCGGCGCGAAGCAGCCGCCCGCGTGGTACGGCGTAAAATTCTTCAACGTCTACGGCCCGCGCGAGCATCACAAGGGCGACATGCGCTCGGTCGCGCTCAAGCTCTACGAGACCGTGAAAGCCGGCGGACAGATCGAGCTGTTCCGCTCGTATCGCTCCGACTTCGCCGACGGGATGCAACTGCGCGATTTCATCCATGTCGGCGACAGCGTCGACGTCATGCTGTGGCTGATGGCGCAGCGGCCGCCGAGCGGCATCTACAATGTCGGAACGGGGCGCGCCGAGGCATTCCTTGAAATCGCGAAAGCGATCATCGCCGCCACCGGCATGACCGCGAGCGTGCGCTTCATCG
>JAXDNZ010000244.1:0-5092 GCA_034669185.1 Hyphomicrobiales bacterium | reverse complement strand
TTGTTGATCCGGCCCGCCGGCCTGTTCGGGAGGACCGCCTGACATGGTCAGCGTCGCCGCAGCCGCACCGGCCACCGCGCGTGTGGGAGAAAGCCGCAGCGAGATCATCGCGTTCCTTTTGATGGTCGCGGTGCTGATCGTTGCGCCGTTCTTCATCTATCCGCTGTTCCTGATGCAGGCCTTGTGCTTTGCGCTGTTCGCCTGCGCGTTCAATCTGCTGATCGGATATGTCGGGCTCTTGTCGTTCGGCCACGCGCTCTATTTCGGCTGGGCGAGTTATCTCTCGGCACATGCCGCCAAGATCTGGGGCTTTCCGCCGGAGCTCGCGATCCTGACCGGAGCCGCGACCGGCGCGGTCCTCGGCCTGATCGCAGGTGCGCTCGCGATCCGCCGCCAAGGTATCTATTTCGCGATGATCACGCTCGCGCTCGCGCAGATGATGTATTTCTTCGCGCTGCAGGCGAAATTCACCGGCGGCGAAGACGGCATCCAGGCGGTTCCGCGCGGAAAACTGTTCGGCTTCATCGATCTTTCCGGCCACATGACCATGTATGCGCTGGTGGTCGTTATCTTCCTGGGCTGCTTCCTGTTCATTCGCCGCATCATCAACTCGCCGTTCGGCGAGGTGCTCAAGGCGATCCGCGAGAACGAGCCGCGCGCGATCTCGCTCGGCTACAAGACCGACCGCTACAAGCTCGTCGCCTTCGTGCTCTCCACGACGCTCGCCGGGGTCGCCGGCGGCACCAAGGCGATCGTGTTCCAGATCGCCTCGCTAACCGACGTACACTGGACCATGTCGGGCGAGGTGGTACTGATGACGCTGGTCGGCGGGCTCGGCACGATCTTCGGGCCGGTGGCGGGGGCCTTCGTGATCATCGCGATGCAGAATTACCTCAACGCGCTCGACCAATGGGTGACGGTGATCCAGGGCGTGATCTTTGTCGTGTGCGTGCTCTTGTTCCGCCGCGGGATCATCGGCGAGCTCGCGAACTATTTCAGGATCAAGCTTTAGACGACCGCGCCGCGGTCGCCTGAACTGATGCGGATCGGCAACGCCGCGTCGGAAAATGGCAAAATTGTGCACAAAGCGGTGGGCCGATGCCGCCGTTCTATTGCCGGCTCCTCGCCGGAGGCGTGAGGATTGATCTGGCATCGTGAAGAGCCCGAAATCGGTCATGCCGACTGAGTCGTACCGGATGTCGATCGAGAATACCCGCAAGTGGCATGCGCTGGCGGAGCGTCGGCGCGCCTATTTCGTCGAGCTCTATCGCAGCGGTCGTTGGCGCCGCTATTACGGCGAGGACGCGTTCCTCGCGCACCTGCGCAATGTCAAGGCCGACGTCGAGCACTGGGCCAAGGTGCTGGAGCGCTTCCCCGAGACCGCGCCCGCCACCCAGGCCAGAACAGCCGCGTAATTCGCGCAACGCCAGCGGACCGACCGAACGCGGTGCTCGTGGAGCTTGCATGGGGCCGCATCGGCGTGTGGAATGGCCGATGACCTTGCCCAATCGCCGCAGCCTGCCAACCTCGCTCTCCGTTGCGGCCGCGCGCGCGCATCTCCCGCGGTCGGGCCCGCTCTGGCCCGGCGCGCGTTTTACCCACGAGCATCGCGCGCAAGCGCTGCGGCGCGGCCTGCGCTTCATCTACCGGGTTGCCACAGCGCCAAGGAACTTCGAAATCTACGGCGACGATTTCCTCTGGTGCTTCCACTCGCTTTCCGCAACCACCGCCGATCCGTGGATCAGGCGTGAAGCCCGGCGCATGGGTCAGGAGCGGGCGCGGCAATGGCGTCACGACTTCCGCCGCCTGCCGGCGCGAGCAAGCGCGCTCGATGTCGGCTCGTGGGTGTTCGGCAGCATCGCGGCGGAGTGCCTCAACGTGCACGATGAGCGGCTCAGACGTACACTCGAGCGCGCGGTCGGCAAGTTCACGCCCGCAGATTTCCTTCTTTTCGATCCCGCCAAGGAGCCGGTTCCGCGCGACGTGCCCGACGATTGTGCGAGTTGCCAGACCCCGAACCGGCGCGGCCGCAGGCTGTGCCGCAAGTGCGGCAGCCGGCTGCGCATGTTCAACCGCTACGAAGTGATGATCGATGCACTGGTCACCGCCTATACCGGCGAGTGCTCCGGCATCCCGCTTGGCAGCAGCCTCGCGGGTGTGATGGGCAAGCTGGCGATGTTGCGCCCCTATCGCGGTCCGCACGGCGGATCGCACCGCGGCTATATCGATCTCGCCTACGCGATCACGCACGTGGTCTATGCGCTCAACGACTATGGCCTTTACCGACTGCGGCCATCCTGGCTGCCGCAGGAATTCGCGTTCCTGAAAGCCAATCTTCGCCAGAGCATCGCCGACAACGACCCCGAGACCACCGGCGAGTTCCTCGACACGCTGAAGGCGTTCGGACTGACCGAAGCCGATCCGGTCATTCGCGCCGGCATGGATTTCGTGCTCTCGCGCCAGCATCCCGACGGGAGCTGGGGCGAGCCCGAGAAGGGGGACTGTTACACCCCCTATCACGCGACCTGGACCGCGATCGGCGGCCTGATGGAGTACGCCTATCGGGGCGAGCGCACGCGCTACCCTGACGCTTTGCGGCGCGCGCAGCGGGGCTGACCCCCGCTCTGGGCGGTTTCCCGCGCGCGCGAACTGTGATCAATTCGTGCGCCCAATACCGTGGCGGCAGGATTTCCGCATGAACTTCGTCAATCCGAACCCCTTCACCACGCGTCCCGAAATCGATGGCACCTTCGGCGTCGTGACCTCGACCCATTGGATCGCGACCGCGGTCGGCATGGGTATCCTGGAGCGCGGCGGCAACGCGTTCGACGCGGCCTGCGCCACCGCGTTCACGCTGCAGGTGGTCGAGCCGCACCTCAACGGACCGGGGGGCGACGTGCCCGTGATCCTGTACGACGTGCGGCGCGGGAAGCCGGAAGTGATCTGCGGGCAGGGCTCGGTGCCGGCCGGTGCGACGATCGCGCATTACCGCGATGAGCTCGGCCTCGACCTCGTGCCCGGCACCGGCCTGCTCGCCGCGTGCATCCCGGGAACGTTCGACACCTGGATGACGCTGCTGCGCGACTACGGCACGATGCGGATCGGCGATGTGCTGACCCCGGCGATCGGATACGCGAAAAACGGCTATCCGCTGGTCGAGCGCATCTGCGCCACCATCGACGCCGTGAAGGATCTCTTCCGAGAGCACTGGCCGACCTCGGCCGCGACCTATCTGCCGGGCGGCACTGTGCCCAAGCCCGGCACGATGTTCACCAATCCGAAGATGGCGTCGACCTATGAGCGGATCCTGAGCGAGGCTCAAGCTGGCGGCGGCACGCGCGAAGCCGAGATCGAGCGCGCGCGCAAAGTCTGGAGCCAGGGCTTCGTCGCGGAGGCGATCGACCAATTCTGCCGCACGCAGGAGGTCATGGACACGTCGGGCCGTCGCCACCGCGGCGTACTCACCGGTGCCGACATGGCCAAGTGGCAGGCGACCGTCGAGGCGCCGATCTCGTACGATTACGGCCGCTACACGGTGCTCAAGGCCGGACCTTGGACTCAAGGGTTGGTCACGCTGCAGCAGCTCGCGCTCGCCAAGGGCTTCGACTTCGATCATTTCAATCCGGCCGGGCCGGACTTCATCCATTTTCAGGTCGAGTGCGCCAAGCTCGCTTTCGCGGATCGCGACACGTTCTACGGCGACCCGAAGTTCGTCGACGTGCCGATCGAGACGCTGCTGTCGGATGCCTACAACGATGCGCGCCGCAAGCTGATCACCGAACATGCGTCGCATGAAATCCGCCCCGGCACGATTGAAGGCTTCGGCAAGACCATGGGCGTTCGCCTCGCCGGCGGCCAGCGCGCGGCCGTCGCGGCATCGGGCGCGGGCGAGCCGACCGTCGGCGATATCCCGTGGACGCACGATGAGGACAAGCTGCCCGACGTGATCGCCGCCAAGGCGCGCGAGCGCGAGAAGATGGGGGCGGTGCCGGGCGACACCGTGCACTTCGACATCGTCGACCGCGACGGCAACATGGTGTCGTCGACGCCGTCCGGCGGCTGGCTGCATTCCTCGCCGGTGATCCCGGACCTCGGGTTCTGTCTGGGAACACGGGCGCAGATGTTCTGGCTCGAAGAGGGCCACCCGGCCTCGCTCGCGCCCGGCAAGCGTCCGCGCTCGACGCTGACCCCGACGATGGCGCTGCGCGACGGCGAGCCCTATCTCGCCTGGGGCTCGCCGGGCGGCGACCAGCAGGACCAGTGGATCACGCAATTCTTCCTGCGCCACGTGCACGCCAAGATGAACCTGCAGGAGGCGATCGACGCGCCGGCCTGGCACACCGAGCATTTCCTCTCCTCGTTCTGGCCGCGCACCGCCCGTCCCGGCGTGGTCGTGGTTGAGAACCGCGTGCCCAAGGCGACCCGCGACGAGCTCGAACGCCGCGGCCACAAGGTCGAGGTCGGCGCCGACTGGTCCGAGGGGCGCCTCACGGCCGCCTCGAAGGACGGCAAGCGCCGCAAGGCAGCCGCCAATCCGCGCGGCATGCAGGGCTATGCGGCGGGGCGCTAATCCCTCCCCGCGAAGCGGGGAGGGTGGCCGCCGAAGGCGGCCGGGTGGGGTCTTCTTTCCGCTCGCCCAAACCCCACCCGTCTCCTCCCTTCGCTGCGCTCGCTCGGAGCCACCCTTCCCCTTCGGGGGAGGGATAAGGCCGCGCCGCTCATGACGTGGTCCCTCATCGCGCGCGATCGTCCGACCGGCGCGTTCGGCATCGCGGTCGCGACCAAGAATTTTGCGGTCGGTTCTCGCGTCCCATTCATCGAGTCAGGCGTCGGGGCGATTGCCACGCAGGCGCTGGTCAATCCGTTCTACGGCGTTCACGGGTTGGCATTCCTGCAGGACGAGATGCCGCCCGCCGACATCATCAAGATCCTGACCGAAGGCGACGAAGGCCGTGAGCAGCGCCAGGTGCACATGATGGACCGTCACGGCCGCATAGCCGCGTACACCGGCAAGGACTGCGTCGACTGGTGCGGCTCGACCGCGGGGGAGGGCTTCTCGGTTGCCGGCAACATGCTGGCTGGGCCGGCCGTC
>JAXDNZ010000243.1:0-5416 GCA_034669185.1 Hyphomicrobiales bacterium | reverse complement strand
CGTATTTCTTTTCTGAAGACCGTTGGGCGGCCCGCGTCCTGCTTGCGGCGGTGATCGCCATCGAACTCGCGATCGTCGGCATTACGGTTCTGATCAATCAGTGGAACGCGCGCTTCTACAACGCGCTGCAGGATCACAACTGGGACTCGTTCGTGCGCGAGCTGTTGATCTTCTGCACGCTCGCTGCCGCCTACATCGTGCTCGCGGTCTATCAGCTCTACCTCAATCAATGGCTCCAAATCCGCTGGCGCCAATGGATGACGCGTGAATATCTCGCGCGTTGGCTGACGTCGGGCCTCCACTATCGGATGCAAGTGCTGGGCGATGCCGCCGACAATCCGGACCAGCGCGTCGCCGAGGACGTCCAGATCTTCATCGAGAAGACGCTGACGATCGGCATCGGCCTGCTCGGCGCCGTCGTGTCGCTCGCGTCATTCGTGGTCATTCTCTGGAGCTTGTCGGCCGCGGCTCCGCTCACCCTTTACGGACAGACCTGGAACATCCCCGGCTATCTGGTCTGGGCGGCGCTCATCTATGCGGCGGTCGGTACGCTGCTCACACATCTGGTCGGCCGGCCGCTGGTCGCGCTGAACTTCAACCAGCAGCGATATGAAGCCGACTTCCGCTTCAATCTCGTGCGCGTCCGGGAGAACTCCGCGCAGATCGCGCTCTTGCACGGCGAGGTCGCGGAACGCGAGCGTCTCGGCGAACGCTTCGCCGCGGTCGTCGCCAACTGGCTCCGCATCATGTCGCGCACCAAGCAGCTCACGTTCCTCACTTCGAGCTACGCGCAGATGTCGGTCATCTTCCCGTTCATCGTGGTAACGCCGGCCTACTTCGCGGGCCACCTTCAGCTCGGCGGCTTGACGCAGACCGCCGGTGCCTTCAACAGCGTGCAAACAGCGCTGTCCTTCTTCATCAACGTCTATCGTCAGCTCGCCGAATGGCGCGCCGTGATCGCGCGGCTCGACGGCTTCGACACCGCGATCAAGACGGCGGGCGCGCTCGGCGTCACGTCCCCCGCGATCACGGTCGCCACAGCCCCGGCGCCGCAGATCCGGCTCGACGCGCTCGACGTCGCGTTGCCGGATGGAAAGCCCCTCGTGACCGCGGACGGCGTCGCCTTCGCGCCGAACGAGCGGATATTGGTCACCGGTCCTTCGGGCTCCGGCAAATCGACGCTATTCCGGGCGATCGCCGGCATCTGGCCGTTTGGCAAAGGCCGGGTATCGATCCCGGCAAGCGCCACCGTGATGACACTGCCGCAGCGGCCGTATCTCCCGATCGGCCCGCTCGCCGCCGCCGTCGCCTACCCGGCGATTGGCGGCAGGCTCGATCCGGCGCGCATACGCGAACTGCTCGTCGCGGTCGGCCTGCCGGCGCTCGCCGAGCGACTCGACGACGAGCAGCACTGGAACCGGATGCTGTCGCTCGGCGAGCAGCAGCGCATCGGCGTCGCGCGCGCGATCCTGCATGTACCGGACTATCTTTTCCTGGACGAAGCGACCGCCTCGCTCGACGAGCCGTCCGAAGCCGCGCTCTATCGGCTTTTGCAAGAGCGGCTTCCCGGCACGACCATCATTTCGATCGGTCACCGCTCCACGCTGACCGCGCTCCACAATCGCCACATGGCGCTGACGCGCGCGGGCGATCGCTTCAGCCTGAAGGAGGCGAGGCTTGAGACGGCGGCGTCCTGACGGATCGCGACGCTAGTCCTCGAACACCGCGACCGCCCGGATCGGTGAGCCGGTGCCGCCGCGCCATTTGAGCGGCAGACCGATGAAGCGGAATTCGCCCGCGCCGAGCAGCGTCTCGAGATTGCACAGGCTCTCGATGTGCGTGATGCCGAGCTCGAGACAGGCCTTGTGCACCAGGGCGTTCACGACGCCTTCCGGGCCCGGCCGCATCGAGTCGATGCCGAAATGCACGAGTCCCTGTCGCGCGAGCCATTCGGTTGCCGCGACGTTTACGCCCGGATTGTCGTTCGTATAAGCGGCGGTCGGGAACGTGCGCGCATGGTGCCCGGTGCACAGCAGCACCGTGCCGCCTTTCGGGACCGACACGCCCGCCTTGGCGACGGCCGCTTCCAGATCCGCCGGCGTGATTTCGGCGCGAGCCGGAATATGCCGCAGGTCGATGCAAATGCCGCGGACGATGCAGTTCTCGAGCGGATACTCGTCGATCGGCATGCCGGCCTTGCCGAAATGGCGCGGCGCATCGATGTGCGTGCCGCCGTGGTCCGGCATCGAAAAGTACATGACGCTGTTGCCGTGAACATTGCCGGACTCGGCGAACGCCTCCTCGTGCGTCTTCCAGACGCCATGAATGATCGGGGGCTGGCCGGGATAGCTCGGTGTCCGGTGATAAAGCTCGCGGCTCAAGTCGATGATGCGCATTCCTGTCCCCTCACCGCCATGTTACGGTCTCGCTTCGCATACTTAGAACAACGCTGGGGATCAACGCCATGACGAGAGCAGCACTTTGCCTGCTGGCTGCCCTCGCATCGAGCACGGGGAGCACGGCATTGGCGGCAGACATTCACGTCATGAGCGGCGGCGCGCCGAAGGAAGTGTTGACCGAGCTGGTGCCGGAGTTCGAGAAGGCGACCGGTCACAAGGTGCGCATCACCTACATCGTGATCAGCGCAATGCAACAGAAACTCGCCGCAGGAGAGAAGCCCGACATGGTTCTGATGCCCGCGCCGGTGCTGGAAGCGCAGGTAAAAGCCGGCGTGATGCGCGACGCGCCCCGGCCGAACCTCGGCGTGGTCAGGATCGGCCTGGTGGTGCGCGAGGGCGCGGCAAAGCCGGATATTTCGACGCTCGACAAATTCAAGGCCGCGCTGCTCGATGCGAAGTCGGTGGTGCATTCCAATCCGGCCGCGACACCGAGCGGCGGGCACCTCGCAAAGGTGTGGGAGCGGCTCGGCATCGCGGACGCGATGAAGCCGAAGCTGACATTCAGCAACGCACTCGACGGCGGCGTCGCCGCGCTCGCCAAGGGTGAAGCCGAGATCGGGCTTTATCCGTTGAGCGAGATTATTCACGAGAAGGGCGTGACCGTCGTCGGCCTGATCCCGCAGGAGATTCAGCTCAACACGGTTTACGCGACCGGCGTTCTGGCCGCGAACGCCGCGCCCGAACCGGCCGTGGCATTCGTCAAATTCCTCGCCGATCCGGCCCATGCGAAGCACTGGAAGGACGCCGGCTTCGAGCCGGCGACGAAGTAGTCCGTCGCTCTCCGCTCGTCCCCGCGAAAGCGGGGACCCAGTCAAAGGTCTGGATGCCCGCTTTCGCGGACATGAGCTGACGGCAGACTGGCGGCCTAAGCCGCCGCAGCCTTTGCGCGATTGGCAGCGATGCGCGCATCGACCAGTGCAACCTGGGCATCGATCGCCGGATGGCTCAGGCCTTTCTGTTTGGCGATGAGTTGCACCAGCTTGTCGGCACGCTCAATGTTCGGCGCGCCGTTCTGCAACGCGCGCGCGGCGGACGCCGGGCGCGTGAGCGACTGGGCGGCCGCGGCATATTTCTCGAACGGCACGAGGTCGCTCGGCGACGCGCCGAGCTTGACGCACAGGTCGAACACGAAATTGTAGACCGAGCGCGACGTCTCGATGTCGGAGTGCACGGCCTCCTGCGCGGTGCGCATCCCGTCCTTGGTGACGCAGCGATAATTGCCAGCGAGCAGCATCGACCACTTGGCGAGCGGCACGAAGATCGAGTCATGAACGCGCAGTTTCACCGGGAGCTCGATCTTGCTGCCGTCGCCCGGATCGAAGCCGATCGCGTCGATCTCCTTTTCGAGCTGGCGCAGGATGACGTTGCCCTTCTCGTTGTCGAACTTCGCGACCTTGAAGTTGGTCGGCAGCGTGACCATCAGCACGTTGACCTTTTCGTCCGGCGGACGGATCGCCTGCGGGTCCGGGCTGCACAGCGTGAGGCAAGTCGGATCGAAATTGTCCCACACGGTCGGGTCCGTATAGGCGGGCTTGAGCGCGTCGTAATCGAGGCCGGGGATACGCTTCACGTAGGGCAGCGGCGGCATGTTCATGATCGACATGGTGGGGACGCGCGATTTCGCCACCGCGTCGAGCAGCTCGCGCACGCCGGGCGAGCGATATTGCGGCTCCTGCATCGCAAGGCCGATCAGATCGTAGGTCTTGGGATCGACCCCTTGCGCGCCGCTCGCCGTGACCTTGCCGGGGAGCTTGGTTGAGTCGAGCAGCACCGGATCCTTGCGGCCCTTGACCGGAAGGCGGACGCGGAACCCCTCGGAATTGATCAGGTCGGCCTCGGCCGGAAGGCAGACGTGATGGATTTTGTGGCCGCCGAACAGCATCTTGGAAGCGAGCAGCGACCCATAGGCGGCGCCCAAGATCAGAATGTTGTACGGCATACGAACTGCTCCGCTTCTTGCTTGAATGGTGATGACGGGCCGGCGCGCAACCGTCCCCTCCCTGGATGCTCAATGCTATGAGGGCGACGGGCTCGATGCAATGCGGGTCGGTCGTGGCGCTCTGCGCTCAGACGATCAACCGATAGGCCGGAATCGTCAGGAACTCGATGAATTCCGGGGCCAGCGAGATATCGCGGAACAGCGCGATCGCCTCGGGAAAACGGCCCTTGGCATAATTGTCGGCGCCGATTTCCTGCTTCACGCGCTCCATCTCCTCTTCGAGCGCGCGCTCGAAGAATTTCGGGGTCGCGATGATGCCGCCGTCGAGCTCGGCCTCATATTGGATCCATTGCCAGATCTGCGCGCGAGAGATCTCGGCGGTCGCCGCGTCTTCCATGAGGTTGTAGATCGGCACAGCGCCGCGGCCGCGCAGCCAGGCCTCGATGTACTGCACGCCGACGCGGATGTTGAGGCGGAAGCCCTCCTCGGTCTTGGTGCCGTGATGAATTTTCAGAAGGTCTTCGCGCAGCACGCGCACGTGCTGCCGCACGCGGCCGATCTGGTTCTTCTCCGGCAGCATGCGCTCGAACACTTCCTTTGCGACCGGCACAAGATCGGGATGCGCGACCCAGGTGCCGTCGTAGCCGTCGCGCACCTCGCGCTCCTTGTCGGCGCGCACCTTGGCGAAGGCCGCCTCGTTCGCGGGCGGATCGTTCCTGATCGGAATCTGCGCCGCCATGCCGCCCATCGCGAAAGCGCCGCGCGAATGACAGGTCTTCACCAGCAACGCCGCATAGGCGCCGAGGAACGCCTCGCCCATCACGACTTGGCTGCGATCGGGGAGGATGTAGTCCTTGTGCCGCGCGAGCTTTTTGATGAAGGAGAAGATGTAGTCCCAGCGGCCGGCGTTCAGCCCGGCGACATGCGGACGCAATACGTAGAGGATTTCCTCCATCTCGAACGCAGCCGGCAGCGTCTCGATCAGCACGGTGGCGCGGATGGTGCCGGGCGGAATGCC
>JAXDNZ010000242.1:0-3257 GCA_034669185.1 Hyphomicrobiales bacterium | reverse complement strand
TTCACGGCCTCCGTGAAATCCGCCAGCGCGCGCTCGCTGTCGCCCCTGTCGCGGTGGACGGTGCCACGGTTGTTGTAGGCGCGCGCGTTCGCGGGCGCGAGCTTGAGTGCCGCGTCGTAGTCGGCGATCGCGCCGTCATGGTCCCCCTTGCCGGCCAGCGCGTTGCCGCGATTGTAGTAGGCGATGGCGCGCACGCGGTCCGCCTGCTTGGCATCATCGATGATGCGCGTGCAGCCGGAAATCTGCCGTTCGGCGTCTGCCTCTTGCAGACAATCCGCGCTATCGCGCTTGCTCGCGGCTGCCGGCGGCGGTGTGCCAGGTGTCGCAACAGAGGGCGTTGGCGCAACCGACGGCTTGCCTACGGCACGATGTCGTTGCTTCGTCACGGTCGGCTTTGCCGCGTTCACGGTCGGCGCTGGATCGTCACCACGCCGCATCCGGTCCTGCGCATCCGCCGACCCGGCCGCCATCAACAGCGCCAGCGAACACAACACCACACACCTCATCCAAATCCTCCAGCCGCCGGGCGCGCAATCCAGCGCGCGCCGCAGCAATCATTCAAACGTTCTCGGCGCACTTCCGCGTCACGCATGACTGAGGCAGAATTGAGCCATGCTCACCAGACGCGCGTTACTCTCGGCCACCGTGGCACTCTGCGCTGCACCTGCTCGCGCGCAGTCCTATCCCGACAGGCCGATCCGGCTGATCGTCCCGTCCGCGGCGGGCGGACCGACCGACATTCCGGCACGGCTCCTGTCGCAGATCCTGCCCAAACTCGGACAATCCGCCGTGGTGGAGAACCGGCCCGGCGCGGGCGGCGCCATCGGCGCGCGCGCGGTCGCGGCAAGCGCTCCCGATGGCTACACGCTGCTCGTCGGCAACACCAGCGTGCTCGCGGTGATCCCGGCCGTGTCGGCGAGCGCCGGCTACGATCCGGCGAAGAGCTTCGCACCGGTCGCGAAGATAACCGAAAGTTATCAGATCCTCGTGGTGCATCCGTCGGCGCCGTGGAATTCGGTCAACGACCTGATCGACGACGCAAAGTCCAGTCCCGGCAAGTTCAATTACGCGCACACCGGCGCCGGCGGCCTGCCGCATCTCACCGCCGAGCTGTTCTGCGCGAGCACCGGCGTCGGCATGGTCGGCGTGCCCTACAAGAGCGGCGGCGAGGCCGTCACTGCCGTGCTCGGCCGGCAGGTGCACGCGACCTTCGAGGCGATCTCGATCCTGCTGCCGCTGATCCGTGAGGGCAAGGTGCGCGCGCTTGCGGTCACGAGCCGCGCGCGTACGCCGCTTGCGTCCGAGCTTCCGACCATGGTTGAAGCCGGTGTTCCGGATTACGAGGTCACGACGTTCTACGGCGTGGTCGCACCGGCGGGCACGCCCGAGCCGATCGTCAAGCGCCTCAACGCCACCATCAACGAGGCGCTTGCCGCGAGCGAGACCCGCGACTCGATCACCCGGCTCGGCTCGCTGCCCAGCCCAGCCTCTCCGCATGAGTTCGCGCAGTTCATCGGCGCGCAGGCGCGCAAATGGTCGGCGGTAGCCAAGGCCGCGAACATCAAGATCGACTGACCTACTTGGCCGGTTGCACGACCGCCGATTGCCTCACGGCGCCCGCGCGCTGGTTTTCCACGCCGGTGACCAGCGCGCTGATCGCGAACGTGTTGAGTGCACCGAGTGCCGCGATGATCGCACCGATACCGAGCACCGCATCGAACCCGCCGCGATCATAGAGCCAGCCGATACCCAAGGCAGCCGGCCCCGCCATCGTGAAGATCAGGAAGAAGCGGATCGCGTAAATTCGCCCACGCCAGGCTGGCGGCGCGTAGCGCGCGAGCACGATGTCGTTGACGGTCACCTGTCCGTAGATCGCCGCGACCGTGAGCGCGAGACCCGGCAGCAGCCACCACCCGCCGGTATACAGCGCCAGCAGGATGCCCACCACCTGTACGGCTGCGATCACCGACATGATGAGGTGCGGCGTGATGCGCTCCACCGCGCGCCCCATCGTGAACTGCGCAAGGCCGCCGCACAGGAACACCGCCGTCGCGAGCACGCCGGCCATGCTGAGCGAAAGACCGGTCGTCACACGCTGCTCCACAAGCTTGGGCAGCATGATGGTGATCGCGTTGAACACGAGCCCGACCCAGAAGGCGAGCAGCAGAAACATCAATACGACCGCGATGGTGAGTGGCCTGCTCAGCGCCACGTCCTGGTCGGGCGCGCGGACCACGCGACGGCCGCGATCGTCCGGAACGAACATCACGTAGGCGATGCCTGAGACGACGAAGACCACCGCCGGAATGAAGAACGCGAAGCGCCAGCCGAGCCAAGATGCGATCACGGCCGTGCAGCCGCTCGCGATGGACACGCCGATGTTGCCGCAGATGCCGTTGAACGCCATGGTGCGGCCGCGCTGCACCGCCGCGTCAACGATCATGGGCGTACCGACCGGGTGATAGATCGCGGCGAACAGGCCGACGCCGAACAGCGCGAGCGCCAGCGTCTCGAAGCTTTGCGACACGCCCACCAACACGCAGCACGCGCCGGTGCCGAGGAAGTACGCCGCGATCATGTTGCGGCGGCTCCATTTGTCGGCGAGCCAGCCGGATGGCAGTGCGAACACGCCGAACGCCGTGAACGCGGCGGTTGAGAGCACCAGCAGCTCGCCATAGGGCCGCCCGTAGACCGCCTCGAGCCCGATGACGACGGTCGGGAAGATCAAGATGACGTAGTGATCGAGGAAATGGGCCCAGTTGAGGAATCCGATGGAGCGGCGCCGCGCGCTCTCCGCCATCGCCGCTGCCCGCGCATCGTCCATCGGCATCCTCAGTTCCACGGTTTGCGCGCCCGGCGCGCGGGCCACAGCTATAGCCCGTTGCGGCGGGCGGCCCCATGCGCTTTTTGCAAATCAGCCGTCGACACAGCCGCAACCCTATGCATACTATGAGTTGCGGGAGTTCGGATTAAGGGGTTTTGGTCGCATTACGGGGAGCTTTCGGTGTGTAGCGTCGTGGCGTTTGTCGCCGCGGTCGTGGCGACAGGGTTAGCGTTTTGCGGCGCGACGGCTGCCCGTGCGAATACCACCCAAGACGGCGAAGCCGCTCATTTTCTGCTGCACGGCGGTTTCGACCTTTGGCGCAATGGCGGCTTCGGCCACGGCGGCCTATTGTGGTCGCCAGATGGCCTGAACAAAGAAGGCTTCACGTTCAAATTGCTCCTCGGTGGCGGCACCTACCGCTACCGCTCTGGCC